>JAKQOH010000162.1 GCA_029565415.1 Candidatus Rifleibacteriota bacterium
GGTGCATGTCAAGGACACCTCGATCAGCTTCCAGATCGGGGCGAACCAGGGCGAAACCGAGAAGGCCCACATCTGCCGCACGGACGTGGTGGCCCTCGGAATCATGGATCTCGATCTGACGACGATCGCCTCATCCGAAAACGCGATCACCCTCGTCGACCAGGCCCTCCAGAAGATCTCCTCGGAACGCTCGAGGCTGGGCGCGATCGAGAATCGCATGTCCTATACCACGAACAGCCTCCGTGTCGCCCTCGAGAATATGTCCGCCGCGGACTCCCAGATTCGCGATCTCGATATGGCGGGCGAAGTCATCAATCTCACGAAGTATCAGATCCTGCAGCAGGCCAGCAACTCGATGCTCGCCCAGGCGAACGTCTCGTCGCAGCGCGTTCTCGACCTGCTCAGATAAGGAGGGAGCCACTTGAAAAAGCGTATCGTGAAAACCGCACCTGCAGGCGATCACGCTCTTCGGTCCGGGTATCGCGTCTTCCGGTGAGTTCGAAGAGATATGGCCAGGCAAAACCCGGTCTCTCCCATGGAGAGCCGGGTTTTTCGCCTCCGGGGACCTGTGCTCATGAAAATTGCGAGAGATGATGAAAATTAATGAAATAAGGCCAAAATAGTATGAAAACAAAAGATTGAATTGAATAGATCTGTCTCAGCTCTATATATCGATAAAAACCTCGCAAAAGAAATGGACATGTTCGGACGATAAACATATTAGAGAAGCGGAAAATTCTATCAACTCGACATGGAAGGGGGATGGTAAAAGGGTCCAGTAAGGGGGCAAGAAGGTACAACTGATTTTTTAATCTGAGGCAAGGAAGCCTCTGATAACGATTCAAGGAGGAATCGATATGTCTCTCAGCATCAATCAGAACATCCTGTCGCTCAAAACCCACACGCAGCTTTCAAACACATCCAGCCGGCTCGAGAAATCCATCGAAAAACTGAGTTCCGGCCTTCGCATCAACAGAGCTGCAGACGACGCCGCAGGACTCGCTATCAGTGAGAAGCTGCGCCGCCAGGTCAGAGGTCTGAGCCGCGCGGTGATGAACGCCCAGGACGGCGTTTCGATGATACAGTCCGCCGAAGGCGCGTTGAGCGAAACCCAGAGCATTCTGCAGCGCATGCGCGAACTGGCCATCCAGTCGAGCAACGACACGCTCACCAGCAATGACCGTCTGGAAATCCAGAAGGAAGTCAACCAGCTCCGCGATGACATCAACCGCATCGCGAACAACACCGAGTTCAACACCAAGAAGCTGCTCGACGGCAGTCAGACGGCGCTGATCAGCTCGAGCTCCCAGTATGTCGACGGCATGGTCACCGGCGTCGGTAAAGGCGGCGGCGATTTCGACGTCAGCATCACCCTGATGCAGGCCGGGACCAGCCAGATGCAGCGCTCCCAGATCTTCACCCTCAAGGATGGCACGGGGTCCCTTGCCAAAGGCTCGACCCAGCTTCAGAGCATCGCTCAGTTCTATGATTCGAACGGGGTTTTCGTGCTTGCTTCCGCCTTGGATCTCTCGCTGAGTGGTAATTCGAAGACGACCTCGATTTCCGTCGATGGGCAGATGTCCCTCGACAGACTGTCCGCGGCGATTCAGAACGCGCTTGTCGGCAGTTCGGGACTTGGTATCGCCAATTCCAAAGTCGGTCTCGTGAATACCGCGCAGACAGGGGTTGCCGGAATCGGCGGGTATCTTCAGATGATCTCCGGTTCGATCGGTGACGCCGGAAGTGTTGCGCTTTCCGCCGATCAGGGTCTCATGACCGCTCTCGGCCTGACAACGATTCGCGAAGCGAAGAACAATCTCGTCGAACTCACTTCGCGGGATGTCTTCGGAAACGTTTCTCAGGTCCGGACCTCGGAGGACGTTGCATCCGGCCTTCTCGACGGCATCGATCTCCAGTTCTCCTCGCAGCCGGCTCAGGTTGCGGGTCTCGGGGGGTTGGAAACCGGCCTGAAGATCACGGCCGTAGCGGGTGACGTGTTCGGAATTCGCGTCGGAGCCACCAACAAAGCCATCACGCTCGGG
>JAKQOH010000169.1 GCA_029565415.1 Candidatus Rifleibacteriota bacterium
CATGGAAATCATGGTCGTCATCATCGTCATTGCCGTTCTGGCATCTGTCGCCGGCCCGATGATTACCAGCATCACCGACCAGGGACGTGCCTCTGCGACAAAATCCAAACTCTCCAGCCTGAAGAGTGCAATCCTCGCCTATAACGGCGATGTAGGTCGGTATCCTTTCTGGGGCGATGCCGCACAGGTGTCTTGTGCGGTTCTTTACAATTCAGACGCCAATCTGTTCGGTGACAGCATCGATAATAACATCCTGACCTGTGGTTCCTACGGAACAGGCGTAATCAATAACATCGGAGGCTTTGTTTTCAATATCCCCAAGTATTCCAATCAAAAGTGGAAGGGGCCATACATGGACTCCGAGCCCCTTGATTTTATGTATGACTCCTGGGGAACACGGATCAGATATTTCCATTACAACAAGGCCATCTGGCTGCATGCGGCAGGCCCGGACCAGGCCTTCGACAACTACACCTCTGCAACGTTGACCAATTATACCGGCGATGACATCGTTCTTTCGGTTGCCCGAACGAAATTCTAATCTGACAATAATCCCAAGGGCGCATTTCGGTGCGCCCTTTTTTATTTCGCTCGATTGCATAGATTTCGAGGATACAGGGCTGGACGTTCAGATATGGTATACTTTTCCCTGCGTCTCTTTCAGGCGCAGGGAATTATTCCGCGGTTTTTTCCCCGGGCGATGACATGGCAGAAAACACCTTTGATCCGTTTGCAGCGATAGATATCGGGGCTTTCTCGCTCAAGTTCGTTTATATCGAGCGGGACGGCAGCGGTTCTCCGGAACTGAAAGCGGTGGCGCATCTGCCGATTCCGCCGTTCACGCATCTGTTGACGGCGGAAGAGAAAGAGCGGATGAGCCGGGACGATATCGAGAAGGACGCGCAGGTCAAGCTGCAGAAATTCCTGACGAAGCATCTCACGGAGCTGCTGTACGACAACCAGATCCAGACGAAGCGAGGGATCACGCTGGCATCGGGGCGTGCGGTCACGATCCGGTTTTTCGAGATTCCGCCGATTCCCGAGAAGAACGCGTTTGCGAGTGCGGTGAAGGCCGAGGCGGCGAAGCAGATGCCGTTCTCGATGGAAAACGCCGTTCTCGGTTTTTCGAACATCGGCGAAATCGTCAAGGAGGAGAAGGCGCTCGCGCAGGTCATGGTCGCCGCGCTCCAGAAAGACGTCGCCCAGCTCGTCTCGGACAATTTCAAGGGCGGCGGCTTGAGCAACGAAGGCATCCTCACCCTGCCCCAGGCCCTCGAGCTCTCCCTCGGCTCCCAGCTCCGGCCGCCCCCGGGCAGGGAAGCGAAGGTCGCCGTCATCCACTGCGGGCACAAGACCACCTCCGTCATGATCTACAAGAACGGCATCCTGAACTTCTACCGCGACATCAACATGGGCGGCGAAACGATAACGGAAGCTATTTTCGCAGGCGGCGAGCAGGACGGGGCGAAGATCGAGTTCAAGAGCATCGACGAGGCGACCGAACTGAAGCACAAGCTCGGCATTCTGCCCCCCGACGAGCTTCAGAATCTCAAAGGGGTCGAGAAGTTCGCGGCAAAGCAGATCTTCGCGACCGTCGAAAAGATATTTCAGCATATACAACTTTCGATCAGCTTTTACATCTCTCAGCTCGGCGAGAGCGGCATCGACCGGGCGATCCTCTCCGGCGGCTCGGCGGCGATGAAAAATTTCAGGGAATTCATCGAGGAAAGCCTCGAAATTCCCGTCGAGCTGGCGAATCCGTTCAAGGAGCTTTCGACCGCCGGCGTCGCATATTCCGCGGCCAGGCTCCAGGCGGAAGCCCCCCAGTTCGCCGCGCCGGTCGGAGTTGCCATGTACGACGGCTCACCATCCATCATCAATTTCACCGACATCCTGTTTCCGAACCGGCATGTCCAGACGCTTGATCTTTCGAAGGTCAGCTCGAAATTCGGGACGGGTATCGCAAAAAAATTCGGGCTCAATCTCGAACTCGACGAAAAAAAAATCAGGCTGATCGCGGCTCTGGGCGGCATTCTGTATCTCCTGCTTCTTCTCATCCCGGTCGTAAAAATCCGGCAGGATGTCTCCGACGTGAAAACCGAGTATCAGAAACTTCAGAACAAGCTGGGCGAGCTCACCTCGTCGCAAAACGAGGTCACCGAACTGCTCGCCGAAAAGGAACGGCTGACGAAGGAGATCGGGTTTCCCGACGAGATCCAGAAGCTCCGGTTCCCGAACTCGCAGATCCTTCTGGAAATCGCGAGCATCACGCCGAAACAGATCTTCATCCAGGAACTGGTCATCTCCCGGCAAGGCAATCCTCCCACGTTCAAAATTACGGGCCAGACCGACTCGTCCGACCGCGTGTTCGATTACATTCGGTATTTCGAAAACGCGCGGTTCCTCAAGTCCCCCGCCATCGATTCGACGGAGGAAGTGCCGATCGACGACAAACAGTATTTCATCAAGTTCGCCCTCTCTGGAAAAATCGTCATTCCGCCCCCGGAAGCGGCTGAAGGGAATTGAGACACCATGGCTGAAGACATCAAACTGTACGAGTGGTGCCTCAGGGCGAAAGACGATCCGAAGCTCGCAGCACAACCCATCGTCATCCTGCTCGCCGTGATATTTCTCTGCTGGAAGTTTCTGTATTCCCCACAGAAGCTCCTTCTCGAAAAAGAGCGGAAAAAGAGCAAGAGCATTCAGGACCAGATTCGCGAACTCGAATCGGCCGTCGCGAACATCGAGGAGATCAAGATCGAGGTAAACGATCTGAAGAAAGACCGCCTCGAAGCAGAAGAGTTGTGCTACGGCAAGATGAGGGCCCCCGAATTTCTCCAGGACCTGCGCAGGATCGCGAAACAGGCAGGCCTCGAGTTGAAGAGCATCAACCCCCAACCGCCGGTCACCAGAAGTTTCGAGACGATCACCTTCGAGGAGTATCCCGTGAAGATCTCCTTCAATGGTGATCTCAAACAGCTCGGCATTTTTCTCAGAATTCTCGAATCGCACAAGAAGATCATTTCCATCAGCCTTCCCCCGCTCGTTCCCGATGCAAGCGGAACATTCAAATTCGATATCAGCCCCACGGCCGTAATGCTTCCCGAACAACAGAAAGCGCCTGCTGCGGCAGCGCCCGGTGAAGGCTGAGTCGCATGGGCATCCGGCTGTTCTATCTGAGTCTGCTGATCCTATCCATCGCGATGGGAACCCAATTCTACAAGAACCGACCGAAGCAGACGCCGAAAAAGCCGCCACGACCGGCCGCCTCCGTCAATCTCGACGATCTCGACCTGCAGCAATCCCCTGAATCCGCTTCAGGCACCTCGAAACCGGGAGTCCCTCCGGATACAGAGGCCCCGGACGGTACGGCAACGTCGACCACCATCGCCACTCCGAGCGATTCAGCCGACCTCCGGCCCCCGAATGATGAGACGGAACTTCGGAAGGACCCCGTCATCCTGGGATTCGAGAAGCTGCAGCGCAACCCCTTCGAACCCTCCCCCTTCGCGAAAATGATCGAACAGGCTCAGGCGTCGGCCGCCGCCGAGATCGCGGCCAACCCGACCCGCACCAGCAAGACGAAGCCGACCGAGATCATGACCACGACGTTCGGCGGGACGATAGAGACGAAGAATGCCCTCGTCGCGATCATCGACCGCAACGTATATCGAACCGGAGATACATACCTGGGGAAGACGATCCGGAAAATCGAAAAAACCCATATCACGCTCGACGATGCCGAAAAAATATATCTTCTGCCGAAGTTCGGGGTGAAAATTCAGATAAATGATGACACCCTCTCGGTGGTCGACGAATTCAAGAAAGGCAAGGGACAGTAAAAACCTTCTCGTGACCGGCGTTCACTGCCGATAGATAGATCATGAGTTCGACGCGAAGGCACGGACGATTCCTGTTCTGGTTTTCTCTTGCAAGCCTTTTCCTGATCACGGGCTGCATCGAGAAAACGGTATATCCGTCCGTCCTGATGACCATGAAGAACGTCACGCCGAACCCGATCACCGCGACCGTCACCACGGACGCGAGCGGCTCGATCAG
>JAKQOH010000173.1 GCA_029565415.1 Candidatus Rifleibacteriota bacterium
CAAACACCAGGGGGAGACGTCTCGGGGAGTTCAGGAGGGAACCATGAAGGTCTCCAGGAATGACATTCAGAAGATCTACCAGGAGCAGGTCAAGAAGACGAAGACCGAGCAGTCGGGCGATGCCTTCGGAAAGATTCTGAAGGAAACGACCGGCAACACGGCTGCCCCTGCGAAAACCTTTCACCCGCCCAGCGGGCTGAATGTCAGCCAGCCGGTGTTCGCCGGCAAACCGGTCGCCCAGGCGGAACCGGTCGAAACGCTCAAGTTCGCGGCCGAAGTCGTTGCCGGCCAGTCCGAAATCCGTGAGGAGAAAGTCGCCCGCATCAAGGCGCTGTTTGACAAGGGGCAGTATAACGTCTCTCCCGAACAGGTCGCTGAGCGGATGATGAGTGATCCCTTCGGCAGCCGTCATCTCTTCAGCTCCTGGGAAGGCTGATCGAACGCTTGAGCGATCAGGGGCAGAATCTCAAACAGATCCTCGGGGAAGAGCTGGAGATCTATCGCCGGCTCCTCGACCTGTCTGAGCGCAAGAAAAAGCTGCTGCTGGAGAAGTTCTCCACGGATCTTCTCCAGATCGTCACCGAGGAAGAGAAATGTTCGGCGCGCCTGGGCGAGTTGTCCACGACTCGCGCAGACTGCCTGACGGCTCTCACGGGGCGTTCCACCCTCAAACTCGAAGAAGCGCTCGATTTCATCAACGATGCGAATCTCAAATCCGATCTCTGGATGCTGGGAACCCAGCTCCGCGAGATTCTCGACCAGATCCGCACCATCAATGAAGACAATCGCCAGCTTCTCGAACAGGCGCTCGAGCTCACACAGTATTCATTGAAACTGTTGACGGCTCCGCCCAAGGATGTGACGTATCGTCCGCCGGGACTCTCTGGCAAAACCGGCCCCCAGGGGCCATCCGTCCTCATCGATCGCAAGGCATGACGATTCGGCCGTGACCCGGCCGTTTTGACTGACGGAGCGGGCGCTTCGATACCCATCGAAGCGCCCGCTTCGTTATATTTTCCACTTTTTCCTACGGTCAACCTCCTTACCAGCCGATAAAGATAATAGGGGATAAAAGGCCGATTCCCCCCAGTGGCCGTCAGGAACACAAAAAAGACGGCGTGGTAAGCCAGTAAGGAGGCGCCATGAGGGCCACGTTTTTTGGTATCGAAATTGGCAAACGCGGAATCATGACCCAGCGGGCGGCGATGGATGTCACCTCGCACAACATCGCCAACGCGAATACGGAAGGGTATGCCCGGCAGCGGGCGGTCATTTCCGCGACGGATCCGTGGTCGGTGCCCGGCTACAACGCCCCGGTCACGGCCCAGCAGCTTGGCACCGGCGTCGATGTGACGAAGATCGAGAGCCTGCGCGATGCGTTCGTCGACGAAAAGATCACCCGCGAGACGGCGAGTCTCGAGCAGTGGTCGGTCGCCAGCGATCTCATGGCCGAGGTCGAGGCGATCATCAACGAGCCCAACGACGCGACGCTGCGTGACCAGCTCGACAAGTTCTGGGCTGCCTGGCAGGATCTCTCGGTCAGCCCCTCCAGCGAAGCGCTCCGGCGCAACCTCGTCGAAGAGACGACGACGCTCATCACCTCGTTCCAGGACATCGACACCCGGCTTGGCCAGCTCCAGGGAACCCCGGATCACGAGTTCGAGGGGAGCATTGAGAACCAGCTCGAAGACGCCGTGGATCGGGTGAACACCCTCACGAAGCAGATCGCCCAGCTCAACGTCGAGATCGAGCGTGTCGAAACGGCGAATGCCAGCGCGAACGATCTGCGTGACAAGCGTCTCTCCCTCGTCCAGGAGCTGTCGGGCGTCATCGCCATCGATACCAGCTGGAATACGAAGGGGCAGCTGTCGCTTCGTTCCGGAACCCAGCTCCTGGTCGAACATTCGGCCGTTCATGAGCTGTTTCTCGTCCGGAAAGACAAGGATCTTCCCGTGACGATCAGCGGCTCCCCCGATTATCCGCAGCTTTCGGATGACCCCGATGTGGCCGAAGCCGTGTTCAACCATACCGGCGCATCGCGCAACATCACGCTGACGGTGGCCCAGACCGCGCAGGCGCATCAGACGTACTCCTTCCTCTCGTATCACCCGCTGACGGGGCCTCTCTCGGACTTCGGCGTCTCGGACGGCACCTTCTCGGTCAACGGGCGCACGTTCTACCTCGATGCCGAAAACACCTCGATGAAGCAGCTGGCGACGATGCTCGACGAGGCGAACCTCGAGATCGATGCGCAGCTGAACGAGGTCGGCCAGCTCGTCATGACCTCGACCCTGACGGGCACGGCCCACGAGATGAAGTTTGCTGACGGCACCAGCAATCTGATGACGGTCCTGAATCTGCAGCAGAACCAGGCCGCCCGGGATGCCGTGTTCAATTACGGCGGGAAGCAGTATGTCACGTCGGAAAACGTCGTCCGCGACGTCGTGCCCGGAGCGACCCTGATCCTCAAGGGACACGGGGTGGCGAACATCGATCTGCGGCCCATCGTCACGGGGGGCAAGGTTCAGGGACTTCTCGAGATCCGCGACGGCGAGATTCAGGAGTTGCGCGACAAGTTCAACGAGATGGCCTATCGCCTCGTCACCGAAGTCAACGACGTGCACCGCAAGGGCTTCGGCCTCGACGGGGAAACGGGCCGGAACTTCTTCAAATCCATCGCCACGGACGACGCGAGCCAGCCCTACAAGGACGTCATCCGGCGTCTGGAAATGGCTGACTATATAACGGAAAATCTCAATACGATCGCCGCGTCCCAGGGGACGCTGGAGAACCCGACGGACAAGCTGCCGAGTTTCAACGGGGAGGGGGACGGCCTCAACGCGGTTCTCATCGCCCGGATCAAGCAGAATGAGTATTTCAGCAACGGCAAGGCGAACTTCAACGATTTCTACAACGCTCTCGTCACCGAAGCCGCGACCGAGACCCAGCGGTTCGACCGGCAGAAGTCCAGCACCGAAGACCTGATGACGCAGCTGAAATCCAAGAGGGACGAGATCTCCGGCGTCTCGCTCGACGAGGAACTGACGAATCTCATCAAGTTCCAACACGCCTACAATGCGGCATCGAAGGTCATCACGACCGTCGACGAGATGCTCGACAAAATCATCAACGGCATGATCTGACACGGTTCATCATTTGTATCCCTCATAATATAAAATAAGAGGGAACATGGCAAGGAGGCGGTCCCATGCGGATCTCCAATCAATGGGTGGCAAGCAACTTTCTGACGGTCCTCAACCGGAACCAGACCGAGCTGAGCAAGGTCCAGCTCCAGGTCAGTTCGGGTAAACAGTATTCGAAGGCCTCCGAGAGTCCGGTCAACAATGCCCTCGCGATGTATCACAAGACCGAGATCACCGAGGGGAGCCAGTACACGAAGAACATCGACCGCACGAAAGAGTGGCTCGACAACACCGACACCTCCCTGACCACGCTCGAAACGGTTCTCCAGAGGGCGCGCGAGCTCGCCGTGCAGGGGGCGAACGATACCCTCGTCCAGCAGGACCGGGATGCCATCGCGGAGGAGATCGACCAGCTGCTCCAGCAGGTGATCGACATCGCCAACACCGATATCGGCGGCGAATACATCTTTGGCGGCAATGACGTCGAAACGAAGCCGATCAACCTGATCAGCGGGCAGAATCCCGGTGCCATGCGGGATATCGTCACCTACTCGCTGGGCGAAACCCGCAAGGATATGAACATCGCCAATGCGATCGATATCCTGTATGGCGGTGACGGCAAGCGGCTTGCCACGGAGATCACGAAGGGCGTTCTGGTGGACCGGAATGTGTCGGCCCTGGAGGTGTTCTATCGCGGAACGGCCTCCAGCGCCCAGCCGACGTTCGGCAACCGGCTGACCCCCCTGAACGAGCTGACCCCCCTGACCATGCTGAACGGCGGGCGCGGCGTTCAGGCGGGCGTGATGGTCGTCACGGACTCGAACGGGATCGACCGCAAGATCGATCTGACCCACGTGACCAACCTCGATGACGTCCTGTATGCCATCAACGCGACCCGCTCGTTCAAGGCGGGCATCGAGGAAGTGCCGTCGGATACCGCGGCGGCTCTCGGCATTTATCGCAGCGCCGGCCCGGCGAACACGCTGTACGGCCTTTCCGACCCTGCGATGATGGATCCGGACTCCCCGCTGTCGAATCTGAACAACGGCCTGGGCGTGCCGGAAGGATTCCTGAACATCAACACGCGGGACGGCCGGAATCTGCGGGTCGATCTTTCCGGGGCCACGACGGTCGGGGGCGTGATCGATGCGATCAACGCCGCAGACGGCGGGGTTTCGGTGAAAGCCTCGTATGACTTCATCGGCAAACGGCTCCAGATCATGGATATGACGACGGGCACGGGGAACTTCTCGATCGAGTCGAAGAAGACACAGCTGTATCTCGAGGATCTGCCGTCCCATTCCGCTGCCGATCTTGGGCTTCTGCGCAATGTCGGGCCCGGCGGCCAGATCGTCCAGAGCTATGACCCGGCGATCGAGAACGAGGCGACGAAGCTGAGCGCCCTCAACGGCGGGAAGGGCTTCGAGACCGGGTTCATCGACATCACCGGCCACGACGGGACGACGACCCGCGTCGATCTGCGCCAGGCGGGGACGGTGCAGGATGTGATCGATGCCATTTCCAGCCAGACGGGCGGGGCGCAGACGGCCCAGCTCGATCCGCTTTCGAAGCGGCTGGTGATCACGGACACAACGGCGGGAACCGCGGATTTCAGGATCACCGAGGTGGATGGAAGCCAGCCCGTCGCCGTCCGGGAGATGACGACCGTGGCGAAAAGCCTCGGGCTGCTCCAGCGGTCGAACAACGGAACGGTCGTCGGCTCGGTGCTGACGCCCCCGGCACTGACCCCTGCTTCGAGCCTTTCCACGCTGCTGCCGCCGCCCGAAACGGGCTTCATGGTCATCCGGGGGGCTGACGGCAAGCCGGTCCAGATCGATCTGACGAATGCCTCGACGATCCAGGACGTGCTCGACCGGGTGAACGAGACCGGGAAGTTCGAAGCCGTCTGGGATGGCGTCCACAACCGGTTCACCATCGGCGACATTTCCGGGGCCTCGGGGGACAAGGGCATTGCGATCGAGGAATACACCAACCCGGCCCGGGATCTCGGTTTCCTGACCGGTTCGATGCATTACACGGGGAACGTGCTGACCGGTGCGCCGATAACCGCGCGCTCCCTTCCGACCCTGATGGGCTCGGTGGATCTGAACCCCGCCGTCGAGGAGACGACGGAGCTCGCCTCGCTGAATTCGGGCCGGACGATGAACAAAGGGACGAACCTCGGCTTCATTCGGATCACCGACAAGGCCGGCAACTTCAAGGCCGTCGATCTTCGGGGAGCAAAAACGATCAAGGATGTGCTCGACCGGATCAACGACCGGACGAACAAGCTAGGTATAGAAGCTCGTATAAATAGCGCTAGAAATGGTATTGAGCTCATCGACAAGACGGGCGGCCCTGGCCAGATGGAAGTGGTCGACATCGACTCGACGACGGCTTCGGATCTCGGCATCAAGGGCCGGACGATCGATCCGCGCCTCGTCGGCACCGATATCGATCCGGCGGTGAATCTGGCGACGCGCATCGATGCCCTGCGTGTCAACGAGGGTGGGGTGCCGCTCGGGGAGATTTATGTCCAGAGCGGCTCGTATTCGGGCAAGATCGATCTGTCCGGTGCGACCACGGTCGGGGATCTGATCGAGAAGCTGACGTTCTCGGATACCAACTTCAAGATGGCCGCCTGGGTCGACACCGACGGCAAACGGCTGAATCTGACGAATACCGGTGGGGAAGCCTATATCAAGGTCCGGGATCTCGGGACCTCGGATGTGGGATCGGCTTCCGCGCTCGGTCTCGGCGGCTCCCGGAGCATATTCGAGACGCTGCAGGATCTTCGGGACAACCTGTACCGCAACGACTCGAAGGCCATTTCCGAAGAGAACATCAAAGTTATACAGGAAGATATAGAACGTGTGCTGCGGGTGCATGCGGAGGTCGGCAGCCGGACGAACCGGGTGACTTCCGCGAAAGAAAAAATTGAATCCATCACATTGAATCTAAAGAATATGCTCTCGGAGGTCGAAGATGTAGATATGACGGAAGCCATCACGAGAATGACCACCATCGAGACCGCCTTCCGTGCCGCCCTGCAGAGTGGTGCAAAAATCCTGCAGACAACTCTGATGGACTTCCTGGGATAAGAGGGGAGGGCTGAACAGGCTCGTATGAAGCTCACGACTACGCGGTTTGGAGAAATTGACATCGTACCCGAGGAAATCGTCGTGTTTTCCGAGGGCCTGCTCGGCTTCGATGAGGTTCACCGCTTCATCATCCTCAACCCCCAGGACGGAAGCCCCTTCCGGTGGCTCCAGTGCGTCGACGACGGGGATCTGGCCTTCGTCATCATCGAGCCGCTCAGCTTCATGTTCGCCTACGATCTCGAGATCGCCGATGCGGATGCCGCGTTTCTCGGCCTGGAAAAAGCCGAGGATGTCGTGCTGTATGCGATCGTGACGATTCCCGAGAACCCCTCCGACATGACGGCCAACCTCCAGGGGCCCCTTGTCATCAATGCGAAAAGCCGGAAAGGCCGCCAGGTCATTTCCACGAATAGCCAGCACTCGGTGAAAGCCCGGATTCTCGACGAGATGAAACGCCGGGCCGAGGAGATCCGCAAAGTGGCCGAGTCCCTCGAATCCTCCGGAAAGAAGGAGGGCGAGGGCTGATGCTGGTACTGACACGCAAGATCAACGAAAAGATCATCATCGGCGACGAGGTCGAGATCATTCTCGTCGATATCGGCAAGGATCAGGTCAAGATCGGTATTAACGCGCCGAAAACGGTCAAGGTCCATCGCTGGGAAGTATATGAGGAGATACAAAAAGAGAATCGCGAGGCGGCGAAGATCAAGTCGCTCGACGCCCTCAAGAACCTCCCGCTGGACATCATGAAAAACTTCGGAAAAAAAGAAAAATGACGTATATCTCTACGAAAAATAGAGATAAATGACGATATGTCATATTAAGCAGTGAAAATCACCGGAAATCGACATCATGGAATGATGTGTCGGGATCCGATGAACTAAGTAAGAGCAGGGGCAAAAGGCCAGGAAGGCCAAATATAAAGGATTAGTCCCTGACTGTACGGAGGCAAATATTATGGCCCTGAGAATCAACACCAACGTCACCGCTCTCACCGCGCACCGGAACCTGGTTGGCAATGATGACAAGCTTTCGTCGTCGATCGAGCGCCTTTCGTCCGGTCTGCGCATCAATCGCGCTGCCGATGACGCCGCCGGGTTGACCATCTCGGAGAAGCTGCGCACCCAGGTGCGTGGCATCAACCGGGCCATCATGAACGTTCAGGATGGCATCAGCCTGATCCAGACGGCTGAAGGTGCGCTCAACGAGATCCAGTCCATGCTGCAGCGCATGCGCGAACTGGCTCTCCAGTCGGGCAACGACACCCTGACGACCACCGACCGCCTCGAAATCCAGAAGGAAGTCAATCAGCTCAAGGAAGACATCAACCGGATTTCCTACGGAACCGAATTCAACACCCGCAAGCTGCTCGATGGAACCGGCACCGCCGCCATTTCAACCAGCGATCCGAAGAATCTCGAAGGGATCGTGACCGGCGAAGTGCTGACCTTCTCCGACTTCTCCATCGTCGTCTTCCCCCAGGCCGTCGACGTTCCCGGCGTCGGCCAGGTCGTGAAGCGCGGAACCGCGCAGCAGCAGCGCTCGAACATCTTCGTGCGCACCGACGGCCAGGTCGCGTCCGGCTCGACGACGCTCCAGTCGATCGCGAACTTCGTCGACAACAACGGCTACTTCATTCTCGACCAGCCCCAGACGTTGTATATTCAGGGCGATAATTCGCAGGGCAAGCTGACGGTCAGCAAGGATCTGACCCTCGATCAGTTGGCCGATCGCATCCAGTCCGCGATGACCACCGACCAGCTCGGCAACGGCCTGCACTTCGATGCCTCGACATCCATGTTCAGCGATACCGGCGAGACCAACGGCCAGATGCTGGTGACCTCCGGAAAGATGGGCAACATCGGCCGGATCAACTTCACCGGCGAGGAAAACCTGGTCAAGGCCCTCGGCTTCGAGTCCGTCGTGCAGCCGGAAGACCCCGTCTACTCGATCGCCGTGACCAATCTCGGCGTTGCCGCGGGCAACCGCACCACCGTCAACACCCAGATCGCCGGCCATGTCGCCTCGGGCCTCATTCAGGGCATCGATCTCATGTTCGAGCCCCCCACCCAGGCCTTTGCCCGGACGATGTCGGCATCCCTCGGCATCACGATCCCGGCGGGCGGTTACACCTTCGACATCGGCGACTCGTCGGAACTCGATACCGGCGCCAACTCGGTCACCATCACGATCCCGGCCGGCAACTGGGCGATGACGGATATCGCCAACATCATCAACACCGCCCTCGAAACGGCTGGCGGCAGCACGGTCCGCGCGCGTCTGAACGATGCCCAGGGCCTCGAGTTCTACACTTTGAACACCGGCTCCTCCGCCTACATCGACATTGCGGGAGCTGTTTCGGGCAACGTGCTCGGCATCAACGACGGCCGATACTACGGCACGGGCGGCACCGGGGCCCTGGTCAACGGCACGGCTCCCATCGTCCAGTTCGACTATCGGGCGGCACCGGCCGGCCCCGGAACCGTCTCGTTCACCCTGAAGGATCTTCACAATCCCAACACCGTGTATACCGTCAGCCTCGATGCGAACTACTCGGGTCTGAACTCGATCATCGATGAGATCAACGGTCAGATCTCTGCGACAACCCTCAAGATCCAGGCGGTGAACAACAACGGGTCGTTCCAGTTGAAATCCCTGGAAACCGGTGTCGGATCGGGCTTCAGTATCACGGCGAGCACCGGCCTTCCGTTGAATACCACACTCTATATCCCCGTTCCGACCAGCGTCACCGGCTTCGACGGCAACGCCGCTTCCCAGAACTTCTCGATGGATCCGCTCTCGACCTTCTACGGATACAATATCGGTGCGGATGCCACGACCCCTGTCGCGGATGACCTCCACTTCTTCATCGCGGACATGGATGGGAACGGGATGGATCTCACCTTCCCCGAGGGTGCGCCCGGCGCCGCCTTCGTGAACATCTTCGACATCGCCAATACGATCAACTCGACGGCAAGCACCCTGGGCGTGAAGGTCAATGCCGAAATCGATACCGCGACCCAGACGCTGCGTATCTTCTCGACGATCCCCGGCGAATCCGGTAAGGTCGTGTTCACGGATCTCGGCTCCCCCGACTCGGCCAACACCCTGTTCAAGACGCTCGGGGTCACTCCCCAGAGTTACGAGAATGGCGTGGGGGACTACTCCTTCAAGATGCACGTGAAGGACACCTCCATCCAGTTCCAGATCGGGCCGAACCAGGGGCATACGGCGAAATCGAACATCATCCGGACGGATATCGACGCCCTCGGCATCCGGGATCTCGATCTGACGACCGTGAAGTCCGCGACGGAAGCGATCGGGCTGGTTGACAAGGCCCTTCAGAAGATCTCGTCGGAACGTGCCAAGCTGGGTGCGATCGAGAATCGCATGAACTACACCATGAACAGCCTGCGCATCGGCCTCGAAAATATGGCGGCTTCGGATTCCCGCATCCGCGACGTCGATATGGCTGCCGAGGTCATCCAGTTGACCCGGTTCCAGGTTCTGCAGCAGTCCAGCAACGCGATGCTGGCCCAGGCCAACACCACCTCGCAGCGCGTTCTCGACCTGCTCAGGTAAGGAGGAGAGCGATGAAAAAGACCAACCGCATCACTATCGCCCAGAATGAGTCTGGGCGCCAGATCCGCAGGCTCTTCAGATAACCCTGTTCCGGCTGAAGCTCCGACGACAGTGAAAACTGAAGTAAAATCTCAATAATAAGCTAAACCTGAAGTAAAAGTTCGAGCAAGAACCGGCCATCCGTATGGATGGCCGGTTTTTCGTCGTTTATCGACCTCTCTGTTTTAGCCGCCTAAGACGATATTCGAAGTAGGGAAAAGAATTCCTATCGGCAACAGACCTCCCGGACCGAAGGGAAAACTTCGAAAAATCGCAAAGGAGGGTGGTATCGCCGGCCTGGCAGGCCGGAACGGGAAACCGGACGACATCACAGGTCGAACGACGCGGGCGCAAGCCCACTCTGGGACAAGGATGTTCCAGAAACAACATCAAGGAGGAAACCCTTATGTCACTCCGCATCAACCAGAACGTTCTTTCGCTCAAGACCCACTCGACCCTCACCGCGACTTCGTCCAGACTCGAGAAGTCGATCGAAAAGCTCAGCTCCGGCCTTCGCATCAACCGCGCTGCCGATGACGCCGCCGGCCTGGCGATCAGCGAAAAAATGCGCCGGCAGTCGAGGGGCCTTTCCCGGGCGATTTTGAATGCCCAGGACGGCGTTTCGATGATCCAGTCTGCAGAAGGCGCGCTCAATGAATCCCAGAGCATCCTTCAGCGCATGCGCGAACTGGCGATCCAGGCTAGCAACGACACGCTGACGAGCAGTGACCGCCTCGAGATCCAGAAGGAAGTCACCCAGCTCCGGGATGACCTGAACCGGATCTCCTCCAACACCGAGTTCAACACCAAGAAGCTGCTCGACGGCAGCCAGTCCGCTCTCGTCTCCGGCTCGTCCCAGTCGGCCCGCGGCGTCGTGACCGGTACGCCAGGGTCGGGAGACTACCAGGTGAGCATCGCCCTCCTCAGCGGTGGCGTGTCCGAGATGCAGCGCTCCCAGACCTTCACTATCGCGGGAACGGGCGCTCTCGCCCAGGGGAACACCCAGCTCCAGAGCATTGCGCAGTTCTACGATGCCAACGGGGTTTTCGCGATCGGGATCTCCCAGAAACTCGTCGTGAACGGCAATGCCGAATCCTCCGAACTCGTCGTGAATGGCCAGATGACGGTCGATCAGCTGACCGCCTCGATCCAGAACGCCATCACCAGCGCCTCCGGCCTCGAAATGTCCGGTTCCCGTGCGAACTTCATCGGGACGGCCCAGACCGGCGTCGCCGAGATGGGCGGATACTTCCAGGTCACCTCGGGGGTCATCGGGGAAGATGGCCACCTGTCCTTCGCCGGCGACCAGTCGTTCCTCAATGCCCTCGGCATGAATGTGACCCGTGAAGCGAAGAACAGTCTCGTCGAAGTCATGGCCCGCGATGCCTTCGGCAACGTGACGACGGTGAATACCGACAGCAGCACCGCGAGCGGTCTGCTGGCCGGTGTCGACCTCAAGTTCGAGTCGCAGGCGGCTCAGGTCGCCGGTCTCGGCGGTTTGGAAATGGGCCTCACGTGGTCGACGCCTCAGACGTTCAATATCGTCGCCGGCGGCGGTGTCGCTAACGGTGGCGGTTCGGCGACGATCACCCTCGCTGCCGGGGACTGGTCGATGGAACAGATTGCCCGTGCGGTTGCCACGGGGTCTGCTGCGACAATCACCGGTCTCACCACGGCTGTTGTCGATGGCCAGTTGCGGATCTCCTTTGCCTCCACCAACTCGGCGGCCAGCTCGATCGACATCTCCGGGGCGACTGCCGCCCAGACGATCGGTCTCCAGAACGGTACCTACGGCGGCTTTGTCCAGGGAGCGAAGGATACCTCGGCGGAAATTCTGGGCATCAGCCGGTATGCCAACCAGGCGGCTGCAACGGTCGTCTTCACGATCGGTGACCATGACAACTCGTATGTCTTCACGGCCTATACGACGATGTCGACGAATACGACCGCTGACTTCACTCGCTTCTCGACCCTCCAGGCATCGATCAATGCCACTCTGGCCCTCCCTGCCAACAGTGTGAGCGTCCGGGTGGACCAGTCGGGCAACTCTCTTGCCTTCACCTCGCTGCGGGTAGGCCAGGAAAACACCACCACGGGCGCCACGGCGAGTATCGTCTCCCTGCAGGTCAACAACACCTATGCCCAGTCGAAGTTCGGATTCGCGGCCTCGACCTCGGCGAAGGGAAGCGGGGATGCCAACTTCCGGATCCATGTCGTGTCCAACCAGCCCTCCTTCCAGATCGGTGCCGATCAGGGCCAGCAGATGAACATCTCGATCGGGAACATGTCGGCCGAAGCTCTTGGCGTCGACAATCTCGACATGACCTCGATCGAAAGCGCCCAGAAGTCCCTTAGCAAGATCGGCAAGGCGCTCGACAGAGTCTCGGCGGAACGCTCGAAGCTCGGTGCCTACCAGAACCGCCTGGAATACGCGATCAACAACCTCACCACCACTCACTCCAACATCACCTCGGCCGAATCCCGCATCCGCGATGCCGACATCGCCCAGGAAATGATCGAGTTCACCCGCAATCAGATCATCTCCCAGTCCGGCACCGCCATGCTGGCCCAGGCCAATATGGTCCCCCAGGGCGTCCTCACGCTTCTCCAGTAATCCAGATGCGCCCCTGAAGGGAATTCCAAGGTTCATTCGAGGCCCCCGGCTCCGGGGGCCTTTTTTTCTGCCCGGAATACCGTGTGAAAATCGGGCGAAACAGGCAGAAAAACAACGATCGAGCCTGGTTTCAGCTGAAGAAGGCCAAAAACCGGACGTTCCCGGATTCCCTCAATATCCCCTCTGCAGACGATGCCTGTGAGGCGAAGGCCTGTCGTATGCCTTCTTGAATCTGAACCAAAGGAGGTTCTCCTGGGAACGAGCCGCTGATAGCAATTCACAACCTATGACATTGATGTGAATGTTGCGCAAGGACGCGCGGCGAATTCTGATTCAAGGAGGAATCATTATGTCATCTCTTCGCATCAACCAGAACATTTCCTCGATCAAGGCCCATACAACGCTGGCCGGTACGTCCGATCGGCTGGAAAAGTCCATCGAGAAACTCAGCTCCGGGCTGCGCATCAACCGCGCGGCGGATGACGCTGCCGGTCTCACGATCAGTGAGAAGCTGCGCCGCCAGATCCGGGGCCTATCCCGGGCTTCCCTCAATGCCCAGGATGGGATCTCGATGATCCAGACCGCCGAAGGCGCGCTCAATGAATCGCACGCCATCCTGCAGCGGATGCGGGAGCTGGCGATCCAGTCCGCCAACGACACGCTCACCAGCAATGACCGTCTCGAAATCCAGAAAGAGGTGAACCAGCTCCGCGACGATCTGAACAGGATCGCCCGGAACACCGAATTCAATACGAAAAAACTGCTCGATGGCAGTCAGACCGCCCTGATCAGCGCCAGCACGATGGCCGTGAAGGGGCTCGTCACCGGCTTGGGAAGCGGAAGCGGAGACTATGAGGTCAGCATTGCCCTGATCCATGGCGGCATTTCCCAGATGCAGCGCTCCCAGATCTTCACCATTGCCGGCACCGACTCGACGCTGGCCGTCGGTTCGACGCAGATGCAGAGCATTGCCCAGTTCTACGACGCGAATGGCGTTTTCGCTCTCGGGGTGCCGCAGAAACTCACGATCAGCGGCAATTCCCGGGAAGCGGAACTCGTCATCGACGGGCAGATGACCCTGGATCAGCTTTCGGCCGCAATCCAGAATGCGATGATCGGGACGTCGGGGTTGAACCTGTCCGGCTCGACGGCCAGTCTCGTGACGACCGCGCAGACGGGGCTCCCCGGTCTTGGCGGGTACATCCGGGTCGTTTCCGGAAGCCTCGGCGAAGAAGGGAACGTCACGTTCTCTGCCGATCAGCCGCTGCTGTGCGGCCTGGGCATGAGCGTCGTCAGGGATTCGAAGAACAATCTGACGGAGCTCACCTGCCGGGATGCGTTCGGAAATCAGACGCAGATGCGCACCGACAGCACACGGGCTTCGGGCCTGCTCGCCGGCATCGATCTCGAGTTCTCTTCCCAGGCGGCGCAGGTGGCCGGGCTGGGGGGCCTCGAAATGGGCCTGACCGTGTCGCCGGATGTGAGCTTCACCGTCTCGGCGGGCGGCGTCGAGTTCTCCGTAACCGTTGCCCAGGGGGTCTGGACGATGGAGGGACTCGCGCGCTCGATCGAGGAACAGCTGACGGGCACGGCCGTGGGGTATGGCAATATGTCCGGCATCAAGACGGCTGTCGTCGATGGGGAAGTCCGGATCCTGTTCGAACCCGTAGCAGCCGGAAGCTCCTCCCAGATCGTCATCGCCGGGGCGAGCGCGTCCGGTTCGATCGGGCTGCTCAACGGCTCCTACAGCGGATTCGTCCAGGCGACGAAGGACGTTTCCAAAGAGGTCTACGGGTTTGGCCGGTATGCCGATGTTGCAGCCTACACGGTTTCCTTCAGTGTCTCGGATGGCATCGGCGTCGTGACTGCCTGGTTCGAGACGGTTTCGGCCGTCACGGTTGCCGACATGCAGAAGTTCGAGGAGTGGCAGGCGCTGATGAATGATGCGATGCTGGCGGCCACCGTCATGGTCCGCGTGGATGCGGCGAACGGCGGTCTTGCGTTCACTTCTCTCCATGTCGGTCGCGAGACCACCGAGACGGGGACGCGCGAAAGCCGGGTGTCGGTCGTGATGAACAGCGCGGATTTCCGGAACAGGTTCGGGATGACGGATGCCACGGCAAACGGGGTGGGGGACAGGAACTTCCGGCTCCATGTTGTGGACAAGACGTCGCAGTTCCAGATCGGGGCAGACCAGGGGCAGATCATGCAGATCTCGATCGGAAACATGACGGCCGAGGCACTGGGCGTGGACAATCTCGACATGACGAGCATCGCTGGGTCCGAAAAAGCTCTTTCCCGTCTCAATAAGGCTTTGGACACCGTTTCCTCGGAGCGCTCGAAGCTGGGGGCATTCCAGAATCGCCTGGAGTATGCGATCAGCAATATCCGGAACACCCACAGCAACCTGAGTGCCGCCGAGTCCCGACTGCGTGATGCCGATATGGCTCAGGAAATGATCGAATTCACCCGGAATCAGATCGTGTCCCAGTCGGGGATGGCGATGCTTGCCCAGTCCAACGCGATCCCCCAGGGCGTTCTCCAGTTGCTCAAATAAAAACGGAGAAAAATGGCGAAAATGAGTTATTTCATCGCGAATAAACGAGAATATTGGGTTTCAGAAGAATTTTCAGCTGGAATCATCTGAAAATATGGCGAATGAAATAGAAAAAAGGGGACGATAACCTAAGTAGGGATACGGATACGTGTCTCGATTCGATGGGAAAAGGGAAGGGGGGATGGACGGGAATACGGAAGATCAGGATGCAATAGTGGAGCTGGCTTCATAACGATAACGATGAAAACCTGGGGCAAGGATGCCCCGGAGAACGATTCATGGAGGAATCGCAATGTCACTTCGGATCAATCAGAACACTCTTTCTCTCAAGACTCACTCTACGCTGTCGCAGACTTCGACCCGGCTCGAAAAATCCATCGAAAAGCTGAGTTCGGGGTTACGGATCAATCGGGCGGCGGATGATGCCGCCGGCTTGGCGATCAGCGAAAAACTTCGCCGGCAGGTCAGGGGCCTGGGCAGGGCCGTATTGAACGCCCAGGACGGCATTTCCATGATCCAGTCGGCGGAAGGTTCGCTCAGCGAGACTCACAGCATTCTTCAGCGCATGCGGGAGCTGGCGATCCAGTCCAGCAACGATACGCTGACCAGCAATGACCGGCTGGAAATCCAGAAGGAAGTCAACCAGCTCCGCGACGACATCAACCGTATTGCCCGCAACACGGAGTTCAACACCAAGAAACTCCTCGACGGCAGCCAGACAGCTCTCATCAGCGCCAGTTCCGGCTCTGTGCAGGGAATGGTGACTGGCGTTGGCCAGGGAAGCGGCGATTACGATGTCAGCATTGCCCTGATCCATGGTGGTATCAGCCAGATGCAGCGGTCGCAGATCATGACCCTGAAGGACAATGCCGGCGTGCTTGCCCAAGGCTCGACGCAGCTTCAGAGTATCGCGCAGTTCTACGATGCGAATGGGATCTTCTCGCTTGGCATCGCTCAGACCCTCACACTCACCGGAAACTCAAAGAGTGCTACGGTCGTGGTTGATGGCCAGATGACCCTCGACAAGCTTGCTGCATCGATTCAGAATGCTCTTGTCAGCAATTCCGGGCTCGATATCGCGAACTCCAAAGTGTCGTTGGTGAACACGGCTCAGACCGGTGTAGCCGAACTCGGCGGCTACTTCCAGATGACGTCCGGTTCGATCGGCGAATCCGGGGATGTGGCTCTGGCGGCTGATCAGGCACTTCTGAACGCCCTTGGCATGACCACGGTGCGCAGCTCGAAGAACAATCTTGTCGAGGTCACTTCCCGTGACATGTTCGGCAATCTCAACCAGGTTCGTACGGCGGATAACAATGCTTCAAGCCTTCTGGCGGGGGTTGACGTCCAGTTTTCTTCTCAGGCGGCGCAAGTTGCCGGTCTGGGTGGGCTCGAAACCGGTTTGACCCTCACTGCCCAGACATTAACCATCTCCGCCGGTGGAACAGAAATTGCCCTCACGATCGCGGGGGGTGATTGGAGCATGGAAGGGATCACCCGTTCGATCAACCAGCAGATATCCGCCTTGGCCGTGAACGGCATGAGCGGTGCCCGTTCGGTGGTTGTCGATGGGCAGATTCGGATCCTGTTCGAACCCACCGCGGCAAGCATCGCTTCGACGATCAATGTCACGGGAGCCTCGGCGGCTGCCACCCTCGGTCTCTCCAACGGTACCTACAGCGGGTTCGTTCAGGGTTCGAAGGATGTGACCAAGGAACTCTTCGGGTTCAGCCGGTTTGCGAACGTCGCAGCAACCAGTGTCGTGTTCAGCGTTTCGGACGGTATCGGCATTGCTACGGTCTCTTTCTCCACGGTTTCAACAGCCACGGTGGCCGACTTGATAAACTTTGCCTCCTGGCAGGCATCGCAGAATGCGACCATGAAACTGGCAACCGTGCAGATCCGGATCGATGCGGTGAATGGCGGACTTGCGTTCACCTCGCTCCGAGTCGGAAATGAAAACACGACGGCGGGAACGACGATCAGCCAGGTTATCGTGAACATAACGGACAACGCCAACAGTGGTTTCATCAATAAGTTCGGCATGGCCTCGAGTGCTGCTGCCGTGGGTGATGGCGAAAAGAACTTCCGCCTGCATATGGTGGACAATACGCCACAGTTCCAGATCGGTGCCGATCAGGGCCAGAACATGAAGATCTCGATCCGCGACGTGTCGGCGAAGGCTTTGAATGTCGACAATCTCGACATGACGACGATCGAGGGGGCCCAGAAGAGCCTGGCGAAGATCGGGAAGGCGATCGATGCCGTGTCCGCCGAGCGGTCGAAGCTTGGCTCCTTCCAGAACCGCCTGGAATACGCGATCAACAACCTGAAGAACACCCAGACCAACCTGACCTCGGCCGAATCCCGCATCCGCGATGCCGACATGGCGCAGGAGATGATCGAGTTCACCCGGAACCAGATCATCTCCCAGTCGGGCACGGCAATGCTGGCTCAGGCGAATATGGTACCCCAGGGCGTTCTCCAGCTCCTGAGCTGATGAAAAGATCTTTGGTACTCTGATATACTGAGGTCGACCGGCCGGGAGGAGGGGCATCACCCTCTTCCCGGCCATGACCGCAAACGAACGAGTTTGAAATTCGAGAGGCGTATCCGGCGCTTCACGAAAGGAGGGAAAACCCATGGAAATCGGAAATGTCAAACCTGTGAATGTCCAAGTTCCTGGCACGTCTTCTGATCCCGAGGTCACGCTTCCGCTGCAGAAAAGCGGCACTCCCATGCAGCAGGAGGCCGAAAAGGCCGAAGCCGAGAAGCAGGATCCCGAGAAGCAGATGGAGAAACTCGACGAAGCCGTCGATAAGCTGAATAAGACGTCGATGATCTTCGACCGGTCGCTGCGGTTCCAGATTCACAAGGCGACCAGGGAGACGATGGTTTCCGTCATCGACATGAACAACGACAAGGTCATCCGCGAAATTCCGTCGGAGGAAGTGCTCGATTTCGTTTCGAAAATGAGGGATTATCTCGGCATGATTTTCGACAAAAAAGCCTGATATAGCACGGTGCAGGGAGCAGCCGAAAGAGAACGGCGCCTCCACCCAAGGAGGTAGGCATCATGGTCAGCAGTATATCGCGCAACTGGGTTGGTGGCCTGTCCAGCGGGATGGACACGCAGAGCCTGATCGACAAGATCATGCAGGCCGAACGTGCCCCGCTGAATGCCCTGGAGCAGAAGCGCAACAAGGTTTCCTATCAGCAGTCGATGCTGCAGGAGATCAACCTCAAGCTGCTCACGCTGCAGAACAAGGCCACTGACCTTGTTTTTTCGCGTACGTTCAACTCGAAAAAAGTCTCTTCGTCGGACGACAAGCTGCTGAGCGCCACGGCCACCACCTCGGCGAAGGTCGGCAGCTATACGCTGAAGGTCAAACAGCTCGCCACGTCGACGAAGGTCTCCTCGATCTCCCGCCTCGGCGGGGCTGTCGAGCTGGGGGAGAACCTCAAAAGCACGAAGTCGCTCGGGGGCGCCAACACGGAGCTGAGCAACCTGGGCATCAACGCGGGCACCATCGATCTGACGATCGGTTCTGCCTCGACGAGCGTGAGCGTCGGCGCGGGGGCCACCGTCCAGGATCTGATCGGCAGCATCAACACGGCCATTTCCAGCAACAATGAGATGCGCGGAAAAGGGGTCGCGAGTTTCGACCAGAAGACGAACCGGATGAAGATCACGCTTCTGGACAGCTCGAAAACCCTGACCATGAGCGATTCCGTCGGTGATTCGGTGACGAAGATGTTCTCAGGCACGGGAACATTCACCCTGACTCGGGACCAACCCGCCCGGGAGTCTTCTCTCGTCAGCATCCGGTCCGGCCTCGAAGCCACGCTTCAGGATCTCGGCATCGACCCGCTTTCGACCATGACGCTGCAGCGGCAGGGCGGGCCGGTCGAGGCGCTCGACCTGGCGGCTGCCGGACTGACCGCGGGCTCCACCGTTTCCGAACTGATCGGGGCGCTGAATCATCAGATCGATGCCACCCCTTCCCTGGTGAAGGGCGGTGTCGTCACCGGCAATCCGGCGGACCGGCTTTCCGAGTTCCGGTTTGACCAGGCGACCGGCAAGCTGATGCTGGCCAATACGAACAGTGCCGACACGACCAAGGTTACGCTGGGTACGACAACGGGAAACCTGCCCCAGATGCTGTTCGGCAACATCACCGCGACGACCTCGACGGATGCCGGGGCGAAGCTGGCCAACGAAACATTTTCCTCCGTCATCTCGTCCGGCACCTTCACTCTGGATGGCGTGGGCATCACCGTGGACAGTCAGACCGACTCGCTCCAGAGCGTGCTTTCCCGCATCACCTCCCTGACAGGGATCAACGCGAGTTATGACTCGGCGAAGGATGTGATCCGTCTGACCCGGAAGGATGGCAGCACGCTTCCGATCGGCCTCGGAACGGCGAATGACACGAGCAACTTCCTTTCCGTCACGGGACTCATTTCGGGGCCGCAGCAGAGTGCGGCCGTCCTGAAGAGCGGGGGGGCGCTGGGTTTTTCCGCATCGGATGCCCTGACGAAGAATCTCGAGACCCTCGGCCTGGCCCCGGCCGCGACGAGCGGTCAGATGCGGATCACGGTGAACGGGACGGCGAACACGATCGGCTGGACCTCGACGGATTCGCTGGCATCCGTGATGGAGCGCATCGATGCCATTGGCGGGGTCGAGAAGGTCTGGTATGACCAGGCGAGTCACACGTTCCAGATCGCCTCCGAAAAAACCGGCTCGTCGGCCTCGCTGAAGCTGGAAGATCTCGCCGGCGGCCTTTCGGCGGCTCTGGGGATCGCTTCGGGAACGACGGCTGCCGGTTCGGATGTCAGCAGCACGCTCGTGAGCAGCCGGCCGCTTTCCTCCGTGCAGACTGCTGCGACGCTGGATAATGCCGGGATGACGATTCCCGTCACGAGCGGTTCGTTCACCATCAATGGCGTCACCTTCACGGTGCCGAGCACCTCCTCGATGACGCTCGATACGCTGATGACCACGATCAACAACAATGCCAAGGCCGGAGTGAAGGCCGAGTTCGATGCCGGCTCGGGCAAGTTCATCCTGACGTCGAAGCAGACGGGCAATACCACGATCGCCCTGGGCGCTCCGACGGACACCAGCAACTTCCTGTCCGCCATGGGGCTGGCGACGTCCCCGCAGGAGGTCGGTCAGAACGCGATCTTCTCGGTGGACGGCTTGTATGGCGGCGCTGATATCGTGCGCCAGTCGAACGCGGTGTCGGATGTCGTCACGGGGGTGACGTTCACCCTGAAGGCGACGACGACCGGCCCCGGGGAAACCGTCAATATATCTACAGATACAGAATCCGCGCGGAAGGCGATCGACTCGTTCATCGAGAGTTACAACGAGGTGATGGATCTGGTGTTCACCCGCCTGACGGAAAAGCACGACGGAACCCTGCAGGCGCTGACGGACGAGGAGAAAAACGCCCTTTCGAAGGAAGATCTCGCCGCCTACGAGACGACCTACAAGGTGGGGCTGCTGGCCGGCGATTCGACTCTGGCGAGTGCCCGGAACCGGATGCGTGTTGCCATGGCGGGGATCGTGGGCAGTGCCGACAAGCTGTTCGACAGTCTGACGGATATCGGCATTTCGACCGGCACCGTCGGGTCGGATTACCGGACGACCCAGGTCGGAAAGCTCACGATCACGGACGAGGAAAAGCTGACCCAGGCCTTGACCGAGAATCCCGACAAGATCGCCGATCTCTTCGCGAAGGATGCGACCACGGAGTCGGGGATGGGGGTTGCGCGGCGTCTGAAGAATCTGCTCAACGAGTTCACGAAGAGCGACGGTATCCTGACGAAGCGGGCCGGCCGTTCCGGTGTCGCCGCATCGAATAGCTCGATGGACAAGCAGATCACGCTGATCAACGATCAGATCTCGCGCCAGGAGAACCGGCTCAAGGACCGCGAAGAGGCGCTGCTGAAACAGTATGCGGCTCTGGAAACGGCGATGTCGAAGTATCAGAGCCAGTCCGAGGCTTTTTCCAACCAGCTTTCCCAGTTGATGGGGAAGTGAGCGGCAATCTGATACGAGAAGGGGTGTTCGATTGAATATTCTGCTGAATGGTCAGGCGCTGAGCATCGAGGGCGTCACGCCTGAGGTGACGCTGGCCGAGCTCGTTGACACGGTCACGGAAGAGCTGAAGGAGTCGGGGGCCACGATCATGGAAATCGCGGCTGATGATATCCGCATAAGTATTGAACAGACGGACGAACTGGAGACGAGGAGACTCGTCGAGTTCGAGACCATCGATATCCTGACGGCCACCGCCCGGGACCTGCTGGAAATGGCGCTCGGGGAGTCGGAAGAGATCTTCGGGTTCATCGATGAAAGCGCCCGGAATGTTGCGGCCGATCTGCGGAACGGCAAGGTCAAGGAAGCGATGGAGCGGCATCTCGAGACGCTCGACGGGCTCGAATGGCTCTCTTCGATTCTGAAACACCTGGTCGTGGGGTTTGCTGCCGAAATGAGCGAGACTTCGATCGAGCCGCGCCGGAAGCAGTTGTTCGACCGTCTTGCGGCCCAGATGGCGGAGCTGCAGAAAGCCCAGGAGCACACCGACTGGGTCGGCCTTGCGGATGTTCTCGAGTATGAAATTCCCGAGATCACCGCCGAGGGCCGGACGCTGTTCGCCGATCTGCGCGAGCTGGTGCCGGACGCCGGAGAGCCGGAGAACGACGACCGGGGCTGACGTCGCCCCCATCGGAAGGACGCACCCATGGAAATGCCTTTTCTGAAGGCCAATCTGAAGGCGCTGCAGCGACACCCGCATGTGTATGCGACGGTGGAGCGGAGCCTCGCAGCGTCGTTGGACGCGTCCTACCGGCTCGAACCCGCAAAGAACGGGCTTCCGACCCTGATCGTCGAGGTGGAGGGCCGCCCGATCACCTATCACAGCCGCTATGATCCGGCTATCGAGGCCAGACGCATCGTCGATGCAGCTCTCCAGGCCGGCCGGACGCATGTGCTGGTTCTCGGGTATGGATTGGGATATAGTTTAGAATATATTCTCGAGCGGCTTCCCGTTCCCGGCGTTTCGAAGCAGGTTCATGTCATCGAGCCCGACCCCCAGGTGTTCGTGCGGGCGCTTTCCTGCCGCGATCTTCAGGCGGTGCTGAACGATCCGAGGGTCGAATGGAGCGTGGGGGCGAGTCCGGACGAGGCCGGAGAGCGCTGGGGGGCGGGGCTGGACTGGACCGCGCTGGAAGCCCTCACCCTCGTCGAACATGCGCCATCGATCATGAGGTTCCATGCCTACTTCGAGCGGATCAAGGAAAAGGTCCGGTATCTCTCCAGCCGGTCGAAGGGGAACCTCGTCACCCTGATGTATACGGGAAACGAGTTCCACACGAACGCCTTCGCCAACCTTCCGGATGTCCTGGGGATGCCGGGAGTCGGCCGCCTGTTCGACCGGTTCGCCGGCGTGCCGGCTGTCATCGTCGCCGCCGGGCCATCGCTCGAAAAGAACGTGCATCTGCTTGCCGAGGTCCGGGACCGCTATCTGATCATCAGCGTCGACACGTCGTTCCGGCAACTCGTCGCTCGTGGTATACGGCCTCATATTGTTCTTGCCGCCGATCCGAGCTATCTCAACTCCCTCGATTTCGTCGGGGTCGAGCACGAGACGGATGTCGTGCTCGCCGTCGAGCCGATGACGCACCCGGACATCCTCACGAGCTTCCAGGGGCCGAAGATGGCCATGACGTTCGGTGGGGGGCTGCACCGGCTGATCGACCGGTTCCGGGAGCCGACGGGGACCCTGCTGAGCTGGGGCTCGATATCGACGACGGCGTTCGATCTGGCCAGGCGGTGCGCCTGCGATCCGATCGTTTTCGTCGGTCTCGATCTCTCGTTCCAGGACGGGCGGCTGTATGCGCGAGGCTCCTACTCCGATGACGTCTTCTACGACCGCGTGCATCCGTACACCTCGCTGGAGCACGAAACGGTGGAGTATATCCAGACCCGGGGTGTTCATCGGATCGAGATGCCGGACGGCACGACCCGGTTCACCGATGAAAATATGCATATCTATCGTTCCTGGTTCGAAGACCAGTTCCGGCAGACGCGGCAGAAGGTCATCAATGCGACGGAGGGCGGCGTCGTCACGAAGCATGTCACCTGCCTTCCGTTCCGGGAGGTCATGGAAACCTGGCCCGGAAGCCCCGTGCCCGTCGGGGGCATCCTGCGAGAACTCGCGAAAGCTCCGGTCAGGCAGGATGTGCCGGGGCTTCTTGGTCATCTCCGGGAACTGGCGGCCGAACTCCGGCGACAGCAGAACGAGCTGCGGCGGGCAACGGCGCTGTGCCGCAAACTCGGCGGCCAGGCGACGGCCGGCAGCACCCCGGCGATGCTCACAGGGCCGGCGCGGGCGCAATATCAGGAGCTCCTCGATATCCATGACCATCTCCTGGACTCGGATGAACTCTATGCCTGGTATGCCACGCATCAGACCCGGTTCGTCACCCGGCATGCGGCTGAGCTGAAACGGCTGAAGGCAAATGACGATGCGACCGTGGCGGCCTGGGTCGGGGAGATCGCCGCGTTTTTCGCGTCGGCCGACAGGTTTCATCAATACCAGATTCCTTTGATATCTACAGCTATAGAACGACTTCGCGGAACACGTGCCGCCGAAGTCACGACAATGACGGCAGGTGATCCCGGATGACGACGAACACCCAGCAGGATTCCTATCGCAAGACGCAGATCGATACGGCTTCCCCGGAAGCCCTCATCCTGATGCTGTATGACGGGGCTTTGCGGTTCATGAGCCAGGCCGACGAGGCCTTCGAGGCGCACAACAACGAGCTGATCAGCAACATGCTGCTCCGTGTCCAGGCGATCATCACCGAGCTGCTGACATCACTCGACAAGGAGAAGGGCGGCGAGATTGCGATCAATCTCGAGCGGCTGTACCTGTTTTTCCTGGAAAGGCTGGCCGACAGCAATGTCCGGAAGGATCCGCTTCCCATGCGGCAGATCAAGCCTCTCATCGAGGATCTCCGCAACACCTGGGCCGAAGCCATGAAGCTGAATGCAAAAAATCCCGTGACGCCGTCGCAGCCGCCCAGGCCGCGGCTGAACGTTTCCGCTTGAACGATACCGAAGGGGGGTGGAACACATGTCGGGAGTCAGTGGGGTCGGCGGAGGAGGAAACATCGTCGATCTGATGCGCATTCTCGAACAGGGGCAGCAGCAGTCGCTCGATATGGCGAAAAAACTGATCCAGGTCGCCAACGCCACCAAGGTGACATCGGCGGAAGCCGAGGGAATCGGCGCGGCTCTGGATATCTACGCCTGATCGATTGGACGAACAGCGGATGGTGATGATGCGCGGAACGAGGAACCGAGCGTGAAGGCCGGCATCCTCCTGTTCGCGGACGGTTGCCGGTACCGGTACCGACACTCCTGGGACCTCAGTCAGCCCGTGGGCGGCCATGGCACCCCTCTCGAAATCCTGGCGTCCAGGTTCTCCGGCCTGCCGGGAGTCGATGAAGTCGTGCTTCTCGCCCCGGCCGGGTCTGAATGGGAGCCGCTTGCGGCTCAGGCCGCGCGGCTGCGGCTGCCGGTTCACCGGTTCGATCTTTCGGCGGTTCTTGCCAAGCCGGTTTCGGCCACGCAGGAGCGGTGGCAGCTCGAGTCCGACTCGGGCGCGGATTCCTGGATCGGATCGGCGATCGCCGGGTGTGTGGCCTCGCGTCGCTGGGATCGTCTCGTCCTCGTGCCCCTGACGAATCTGCTCGTCGATCGGCGCGGGGTGGAAGAGAGTTTTCGGCTTCATCTGCGGGAGGGGTTCGATGCGACCTTCCCGGAAGACCGGCTGACGGGAGCGAACTGGGCGATTTTCGAGGCGGCCCTGATCGCGGGCCTGCAGGCGAGCCATCCGGACATCATGGCCGTCCGGGGCGGTCTGGCCTGGGCCGTGCGCGAACCTCTCTACCCCTTCAGGATCGGGGAATATCACGCCCCCCGCCATCGGCCGCGCATCCCGGTCGACCTGCGTCTCGTCGGCCACAGGGCTGCTGCGACATTTGCCGCGGCGGGCGGCGATGCGTTTGCCGCGCCGGAGTTTTCGTATCTCGACTGGGTCCTGACATCCCGATGGGAAGATGTCTACCTCGATGCCGGGCCGCTCACGGCCGTGATCGAGCCCTCGAGCATCTGTGCCGGCTCGTGCCTGCACTGTCCCCAGCCCCATCTCCACCGTTCGCGCGGCAGCATGTCGCTGCCCGTGTTCGAGCGCATCGTGGCGGCGCTGGAGTCCGCCGAGGGCTTGCGCTGGGTGTTTTCGGGGATGGGCGAACCTCTCGAAAATCCCGATCTCATGCGCATGGCGGCGATGCTGGGTGAAAAACATGTGACGTTATATACGTCTCTCAATAGAGAGCCGCCGGCGGATCTGCGCTGGGAGCCGTTCGATCTCGTCCGGATCAGCCTCGATGCCCTCGAGGCCGAGGGATTCCGCCGCAACCGTCCGGGCTGCTCCTGGGAGCGGATCGAGCGGTTCCTGGCGGAGGCATCTGCGCGGAAATCCGCGGCGCCGGAGGCCTTTCCCGAGATCGGCATTTCGTTTCTCAAGCACCGGGACAATGATCGCGAGGCGGACGCATTCCTCCGATACGGGAAGCGGATCTGCTCGCCGGTGTTCCGGAAGCAGTTCTTCACCTGGCCGACGGATGCGCCTCCCCAGCGGGTGCAGTGGTACCAGATTCTCGGCGTTGCGGAGTATCTCGGCGCCGTCGCGTATGCGGGCGTGACCCGGTACACGCCGCTGAATCGGCGGCCCTGTCTTCATGCCCTGCTCGGTGTGCATGTGCTGCAGGACGGCACCGTTGCCCGCTGCCCTTATGACACCGAAGGCACCCACGGGTGGGGGGCGATTCCGCCGGAAGAGCTTCTGGAGCGGTGGAACGGGGATGCCTGGAAACGGTTCCGGCGGGAGCATCTCGGACTCACCTTCGATGCGTCATCGCCCTGCCGCACCTGCCCGGACTGGTACCATCGCGGGTAGACGTCCATTGACCGGGGTTGTTCGTTGGGGTATCGTGAACACACGATCAAAACGGCGCGCAGGACGGCGGTGAGAGATGCAGATGATTCCCGATGAATTCCGGTTGATGTCCGATACCGAGGCGACAGCCCGGATCCGTGAGTGCAAACAGCGGCTCGGCAGGGACCTGTTGATCCTTGGCCATCATTACCAGACGGATGCGGTCATCGAACTGGCCGACGAGCGCGGGGATTCCCTGGAGCTTGCCCGGAAGGCGGCTCAAACGAAGGCGACGCTGATCGTCTTTGCGGGAGTGCATTTCATGGCCGAAACGGCCGATATTCTGACCGCTCCTGACCAGCGCGTCGTTCTCCCCGATGCCGATGCCGGCTGCCCGATGGCGGAGATGGCCTCGCCTGGCGAGGTCGAGGATGCCTGGAAGCAGCTTTCGGAACTGATCGATGTCGAGCGCGAGCTGCTGCCCGTGACGTATGTGAACTCGAGTGCTGCCGTGAAGGCCTTTTGCGGCAGGCACGGGGGAACGGTCTGCACCTCGTCGAATGCGAAGGCGGTTCTCGAGTGGGCGCGGAAACAGCGATCACGTCTGTTTTTCATGCCGGACCGCCATCTGGGAGGGAACATCACGCGTGCGGCCGGGGTGACGGACGAGGAGATCCTGCTCTGGAAGCCCTACCAGCCCAATGGCGGAAATGCCCCGGAACAGGTGCGGAAGGCGAGGGTCATCCTCTGGGACGGCCATTGCCACGTGCATACCCGGTTCGATGTCGTGCAGGTTGCAGAGGCGCGGCGCACGATTCCGGGGGCGAAGGTGCTGGTGCATCTCGAATGCTGCCGTGACGTCGTTGCTGCTTCGGACGGTGCGGGATCGACCTCGTGGATCATCCGGCAGATCGAGGCGGCGGCGCCGGGCGCTGAGTTCGTGATCGGAACCGAAATCAGCCTGGTCGAGCGTCTCGCGAGGCAGTTCCCCCGGCTCAGAATCGTGCCGTTGACGCTGTCCCGCTGTCCGAACATGTATCGTAACAGTGTCCAGGATATGGCCTGGGTGATGAGCCGGCCGGGGGAGATCAATGTCGTGCGTGTTCCCGACGAGATCCGGGTGCCTGCCCGGGAGGCCCTGGAGCGGATGCTGTCCGTGACGGCGGCACAGCCGTCTGTCGGGCCGAAGCCGGCCGCGGATGGTTCTGTCCCGTCAGCGGCGTGTGATCTTGCGGGCCGGGCCTGCGTGCCGTGCAAGGGGGGGATCCCGGCCCTGACACGGGAGGTTGCACAGGAGTTCCTTCACCGGGCCCCCGGGTGGGTGCTGGCGGATGACGGACTGTCGATCCATCGGCGTTTCACCTTCAAGGATTTCACCGCGGCGATGGAGTTTGCGCGGCGGATCGGCGAACTTGCGGAGCGCGAGGGGCATCATCCGGTCATCACCATCGGCTGGGGATTTTGTCTGGTTGTTTTCAAGACGGCCAAGATCAAGGGACTCCATGAGAACGATTTCATCATGGCCGCCAAGGTGAACGCCCTTGGGGCAGGATGAGGCGGAACGGCGTAAAGAAAAAACCGCGAGGTCGTCGACCTCGCGGTTTTGCTTTTCGGGCTTTACTTGGCTGCGGCCGGGCAGGTCTCGCACTTCTTGGCCTTGGGGCACTTGTGGGCCTTGCGATGAGCTTTGCGGCAGGCCTTCTTGGCGGCCTTGCATTCCTTCATGCAGCACTCTTTCTTCTCACCCTTGCAGCATTCCATCTTGCAGCAGGGCTTCTTGCCATCCTTGCCGCATTCCATCTTGCAGCAGGGCTTCTGGCAGTCGGCCTTCATGGCGCACTTGCCGGCCTTGCAGCAGGGGCAGGCACAGGTGCAGGCGCACTTCTGGTCGGGCGTGCAGGGCTTGCACTCTTCCTTGGGCTGGGTGGCATCGGCGGCCGGAGCGGTTTCCGTCTTGGGGGCGCAGGTGTCGGCCGCGGCCGGGCAGGTCGGGCAGCCTTCCGTCTTGGGGGCTTCGACGGCAGCCGGAGCTTCTTCCTTGGCGGCGGGGGCGGCAATGCCCTGGCGCTTCGCATCGTATTCCTGCTTGAGAGCTTCGAGCTGGTCGCGATCTGCCTGGGTCGGCATCTGCTTGGTCATCAGGGTCCAGATCTGGGTGCGGAGGGCGCGCATCTCTTCCATGCGGCCCGTCATCTCATCCGCGGCGAACGCCGAGGCACAGAACCCGAGAACCATCACGGCCACGATGGCCATCGATACGAACTTCTTCACAAAAACCTCCTGAATGGATGGGCGTTGACTGCGGATCGCGCCTGAACGGCCGTCCGACGGGAAATGTACTACCAGAATCCCCGGAAATTGGCAAGAGGGCGGTATTCAGAGGAAAAAAGTGATGTATATATTAGGAGCTATTTATATGGATACCGGTAGTGGCCGGTGATCGGCCAGGCCGTCAGGACGTCCTCGAGGCGGGTTCCCGCCCCGACATTGTGAATGCAGGGCGGGTGTCCCGTGGGCAGCGGATCCCCGGCAACGATGCCGATATGGGGCAGGCCGCCGGGCAGCCGCCAGACGACGAGATCCCCCTTCCGGAACGAGCCGGCCGAAAGGTCCGCATGCCTCATCCCATGCCGGGTGAAAAAGGTTTCCAGATTGGGAACACGCCGGTGATCGATGTTTGGATCAGGCCGCTTGAGCCCCCATCGGCGGGGATACCGGTCGAAGTGGCGGGCCATGTCCTCGTGCACCAGTTTCTGCAGATCGATGCCGGCGGCACGGAACGCCCGAACCACGACATCGGTGCAGACGCCGCGCTCGATCGGAACATCGCCTCCCGGATAGGCGAGTTTCACATACGAAGGGTCATACACCCGTGTGAGGTGTGTCTGCTCGAGGGCCGACTGGAGCAGGAGATCGAGGGAAACCGGGGGCAGGCACCCTGCCGAGGCGGCGGCAAAGACACAGGCGAAGAGCAACGCCAGCCCTGGCAGGAGTCGCAAAACGCGGGGCCGGCCGGCTTGTTGCAGGAGCAGGGAAATCATTCAGTCGTGGCGGTGGGGGGGCGGCGGGGCGAATCTCTCGGAATGATCATCATACGGCCGGATATCACGACCATGGCGGTGTGAGGGCCAGTCATACCTGATCGAGATGCGATCCCGGGCGAACGACTCGGCGTCGAAATCGACCGCCTGGACCGGCGAATACTCATGCTCCCCATACCCGGTTCCGGCTTCTGACGATTCGTGCATCCGGTCGGGGGCGATCTTCGAGGAGGCGCGCGGGGCGCCTGCCTCGTCCTTCATGGAGAGCCGCTCTTCGATCCAGGGGCGGCGTTCGTCAAAAACGGCGATCGTGATGTAGCCGATCTGGGACGAGTCGCCCCAGGCGGCGGCATACGAGTCCTGCTCGTCGGTGAAGTAGAAGCGGGCGACGCTGCGCGTCGAGGTGCGCCAGCCAGAGAACTCGCCCGCTCCCCAGGGGTTGAGGATGTACATGCCCTCGGAAGAGCGGAGATACGAGCGGTCCCCGGTGATGATGTTCCTGCCGTCGACGGCGATGACCAGGCCGATCCGGCGGTCGGACTCGTTCCGGATGCGCAGGCGATATCGCTCTCCGCGCATGGCTTCGACGAACAGCGAGGCGGACCGGCCGGAAGACCACCTCCAGCCGCCGTTTCCATACAGGGGAAGCGAGCCGCGGTCGTCGCCGATGACTTCCACCGTCACGGTGCCGCGCGAGGGCCACGGGTGGGGGGGGGCGATCCGCTCGACATCGGCGTGGCCGGTGAGCGACAGGGCGGCGCAGAAGACCAGACAAACGGCGCAGATGCGCAGGATGTCGAGGGTCTGGGAGCCGGGTGTGCGGCGAATCATGGCGGACCTCCTCCCGGGGCGCGCTTCATGGCGCTGCGGCGGGGTGGGCGGTCAGTTGCCCTGCCGGTTGCTGATGAAGTGCAGTGCGCCCTTCTCGATGCGGATTTCTTTCAGATTCAAACGGAAGGGGAACTTCTCCAGATTTAGCACCGGGTTGATGCGCTTGATGATCGAGCCGACGAAGGCACGCGGCATGGTCATGCTGTTCAGCTTCATCTTCTTCGCATGGAACCAGATCTGCTTCGAATCCTTCACCTCGAAGTTGCCGGAGGCCCAGAAATTCACTTTCACGAGCGAGTATTTCGTCGAGCCGGAAAGCTTGATCTGGCCGTCGCCGATTTCGACGCGTGGGTTGTCCACCTTGATCTTGCGGGCTTTCTCCCCGAGGTAGGGGTTGAGGTCGGATTCCAGGATGAGGACGTCCATGTCGATGTTGCAGACGCGGATGGTGTCGATCTTGGTCTCGCGCATCAGTTTCGTGGTGTCGAGCTGCACATCCTGAAAGTCGAACGAGGCCTTGTGGAGAATGAGTCCGTCGACTTCGCCGCCCTCCGTGCGAACCATGACCTGCTTGAGCCTGCCGGTGCTGGTCGAGGCGGGGTCGAACTCGACCAGGGTGATTTCGAGCAGCTTGGGGTTCTTCACGACGGCGCGCATCGCTTCCTCGAGTTTCTGCTTCAGAAGCGGCGGGGAAGAGGCGAGCTCGGCCGTGATCGCCGGATCGGGTGTCCAGCTCGCGTTCGTTTCCGGGCAGGGAACGACCGGGGTGGCGGCCGATGCTGGGGCCGGGGTGTCAGCGCTCGCGGCCATGGCGGGGGCAGCGGCAAAAAACGCCAGCAGGGCAAGAATGCCCATGATGGTGGTCAGGCGGAGTCGGATGAATCGCGAGAGAGGGATCATCGGGCGTCCTCATCATTGTGCGGGTACGGGCAAGCGGGGCAATCCCGGAAGCGCGTCGAGCCAGGCGTTCCAGAGAGTGATACCGCGACTGCCGGGAAGATCGTCGGAGCCAATCAGGTCACGAAGCGTCGGATCGTCGAACAGGCCTTCATCGAGGGCAACATTGTATAGTTTGCGCTCTTCAATCGGGCGGCCGGCGACGACCAAACGCCGAGGCGCGCCTCCGGGTAGGTCGAGAACCAGGCCATACGAGCCGAGCCTCCTGGAAAAACTACCATGGGAGAGCCTGAAAAACAACTGGTGCAGTACCGGGCCGGGGAGACAATACAGGCGGAGTCGCCGGTTGCCGAACGCGTTGCACACGCCGGCCGGGGTGACGATCCGGTCCCGGAGCCAGGCGGTTTGCGCGGGGGCAGTGATCAGGGCGGCATCTGCCCGGAGTGCGGCGGCGGCAAGCCGGGCATGCGTGTCGAGATGCACCTCGTAGGGTGGGGCATCGGGCAGTTCCCGTGTGTTGAGGACGCGAAGCGGCTGGAACAAACGGGCCGAAACGGTTCTGACGGCATCGGCCAGGCGGGGGCCGGGAGGCGACCCTGTCTCCCGCAACTTTGCCAGGGGGAGCCGGCGCACCTCGACGTCCGTCTGGCCGACGAGACGGGCGAACCGGCGGATGACCAGGAGCGAGCGGTTGCCGTCGGGGACGTCGTGGATCTCGGGACCGGAGGGGGCGAACTGTTCCGACGAGGCCGTTTTCTGGGAAACGCGGAGCAGCACTTCGTCGCGTCGGGCGAGTTTTGCGATGCGTGCCGTGTCTGCGGTATCGAGATGGCAGACCAGGAGCTTCAGATCCGTGGCGGGGGCCTGAGCCCGCAGCCGGTACAATGCCCGGAGCGGATCCTCGACGCGCAGATCCTGCCAGCGGGACAGGGGGATGTCGGCGAGGAGGGACGGGCTGATGAGGCAGGCGACCGTGACGCTGCGATTCCCGAGGCGAGCCCGCTTCCAGCCGGGGAAAGCCTGTTCCCCGTCGGCTCGGGTGACATTGGTCCAGAGGCGGGTGAACAGGTCGGCGGGGAGGGAGGGATTTGCGGCGCAGACGGCGAGGTCGGCGGGGCCCAGGGCCTGGAACTCGATGCCGGCTTCGGCGGCCCAGGCGCGTTCGAGACACCCGGCGCCGGCCACGCTGAGCGGCGATGCGATCGAAGCGTCGTTGCCGACGCCGATCACGAGAGTGGCAAACCCGTGCTCGCGACGGAGCTTGCGGATCAGGTCGGCCACGCCCCAGGCAGGGGCGGACAGGAGTTCGCCGCGATCCGTGAGGGCGGCGGCATGGCCGGCGAGATTCCCCGTGACGACGATCTGGAGATCCGGCGGCCAGGCCTCGAGCGTCAGAGCCGCGAGGAAAACGAGCATCCCCGTGATGACGCCGGTGCGAAAAAGAATGCCTTTCAATATATTGTTAGGCATTTATTTTCGAGACGAGATAGCCGCCGACGACGGCGAACACGATATTCTGCAGCCAGGCCGAGAGCATGATGGGAAGGATGCCCGACTTGCCCAGGGCGGTTGAGAGGCTCATCAGCACGTAATAGATGAAGATGATGATGATCGCGACGCCGAAGCCGATGAAGGCTTCGCTGCGATAGCTCGTGAGGCCGAAACTCGCCCCGATGATCGCGAAGAAGAAGCTGGCGAAGGGGAGGGAGGTTTTCATGGCGAGATCCACCTTCAGCTCGGTGGTCTCCATGAACTGGGTGCGCTCGTAGGTTGCGATGCGGGCGCTCAGCTCGCGATAGCTCATCTCGTTGGGCCGCTTGCTCTGGCGGGCGAACTCGGCGGGCGTTTCCCGGATGCCGGGGACGGGCATCTCGAGGCAGGTCGTGGGCGAGGCGGCGCGGCCCTCGCGGTACCGCTGGTCGACGACGCCCTGGAGGAGCCAGTGGGTTCCGAGCCAGCGGGCGCTGGTGGCCGAAAGGCGCCGGGTCAGCATCGGGCCGTCGTAATACTCGATCAGGACGCGCTCCATTGTTCCGGCCGTCTCGAACACCTTGCGGGCGTAGACGAAACCCCCGTCGGAAGCGCGCATGATCGAATTCTCGGTCGCTTCGGGGTCGACGAGGCGCATGATCTCGCCCCGCCGGATCTCGTTGGCGCGACGGTTGGCGTAGGGCACGACGAACTCGTTGAACAACAGGCTGAGTCCCGTGATCGTCAGGGCGAACACGATGACGGGCACCATGATGCGGTAGAAGTTGATGCCGCCGGCGCGCATCGCTGTCGTCTCGGAGTCTTTCGACATGCGGCCGAAGACGAGCAGGCTCGAGAGCAGCACCGACATCGGGAACGTGAACATCATGTCCTGCGGCAGCCGGTATAAAAACCACCGGATGACGGTCAGGGCCGGCACGTTCTCGTTGACGATGTTCTGGAGCGCCGACATCAGCGGATCGATGGCGATGACGACCACGAACATGAACAGGCCGAAGAAAAACGGCCCGACGAGCTGGGTGAAGATGTATTTGTCGAGGGTTTTTATCATCGGTCGGAGTTGTAGTATTATGGCATCCTCTCGGGCGGTAATCAACACATCTCATCCGAAGGACGGTTCTTCCACCACCATGAAAATCGGCATCATCGGCACGGGCTATGTCGGCCTCGTCACGGGCACCTGTTTCGCGGAATCCGGAAACGACGTCATCTGCGTCGATATCGACGCGGCGAAGGTCGAACGGCTCAGACGCGGCGAAATCCCGATTTACGAACCGGGCCTGGACGAACTGGTCACGCGGAATCGCGAGGAAGAGCGGCTGAAGTTCACCACGAAGATCGAGGAGGCGATCGAGGCCTCCCTGATGCTGTTCATCGCCGTCGGCACGCCGCCCGGCGAGGACGGCTCGGCGGATCTCACGTATGTGCTGAACGTCGCGCGCGATATCGGCAGGCACATGACGAGCTTCAAGATCGTCGTCGACAAGTCCACCGTTCCGGTCGGAACGGGTGATCTCGTCCGGAAGGTCATTTCCGAGGAACTGGCGAAGCGCGGCACGAACGTGCCCTTCGATGTCGTCAGCAATCCCGAGTTCCTGAAGGAAGGCAACGCGATCGATGATTTCATGAAGCCGGACCGCGTCGTTGTCGGCTGCGACGATCCGCGCACGGCCGAGTTGATGAAAGAGCTGTATGCCCCCTTCGTCCGGACCGAAAAGCCGATCCTGATCATGGATGTGCGGTCGGCCGAGATGACGAAATACGCCGCCAACGCCATGCTGGCGACGAAGATTTCGTTCATGAACGACATCGCGAACCTGTGCGAACGGGTCGGGGCGAATGTCGACAACGTGCGCCGCGGTATCGGCTCGGATTCGCGCATCGGCTACTCGTTCATCTTCCCCGGTGCCGGCTACGGCGGCAGCTGCTTCCCGAAGGACGTCCAGGCCCTGGTGCGCACGGGAAACGCGAACTCCCACCGGCTCGAGATTCTCGAAGCCGTCGAGGCCGTCAATGCCCGCCAGAAGCAGGTGCTGTTCACCAAGCTCCAGGAAGCGCTCGACGGGCAGGTGAAGGGGAAGACGATCGCGGTCTGGGGCCTCGCGTTCAAGCCGAACACCGACGACATGCGCGAAGCCCCGGCGCTCGTGCTGATCGACAGCCTGCTCAAGGCCGGAGCGCGGGTGCGTGCCTACGACCCCGAAGCGATGGACGAGACCCGCAAGACGATGAAAGATACGATTGTCTATGCGAACAAGAGTTACGAGGCGCTCGAGGGTGCCGACGCCCTGGTGCTCGTCACCGAGTGGAACGAGTTCCGGCGGCCGGATTTCGACCGGATGAAAAAGCTGCTGAAACGGCCGGTCATCATCGACGGCCGGAATGTGTATGATCCGGCGCGCATGAAGGAGCTCGGCTTCATCTATCGTTCGATCGGGAGGCCATCATGAAAGTCATTTTGCCCGTCGCGGGCAAGGGAACCCGGCTTCGGCCGCACACCCACACGAAGCCGAAATCCATGGTGCGCGTCGCCGGGAAGACCGTGCTCGAGCATGTCATGGCGAGCATCGGCCGCATCAAGGTCGACGAAGTGATCTTCATCACCGACGAGAACGGCGACATCATCGCCGACTTCGTCCGGAAGCAGTATCCGAAGATCCCGGCCTCGTTCATCGTCCAGAACGAGCGGCTGGGGCCGGCCCACGCCGTCTGGCTGGCCGAACCCCGCATCGAGGCGGGCGATGAAGTGCTGGTCGTGTTCAACGACACCCTGTTCGTCACGGATCTGACGCGCATTCCGCGCCTGTGTGATGGTCTGGACGGCCTGATTTACTCGAAGGAAGTCGAAGACTACAAGCGGTTCGGCGTCAACGTGATGAAGGACGGCGTGATCGTCGACATGGTCGAAAAGCCCGACACGCCGGTCAGCCGGCTGGCCCAGGTCGGCCTGTATTACCTGAAGGACGGCCGGGCGTTCATGAAATACCTGCATCTCGCGATCGAGCGGAAGCTGACGGTGAAGGGCGAGTATTACCTTCCCGAAGTGTTCAAGCTGATGATCGCCGACGGGATGAAGCTCGGGGCGCCCGAGATCGACGAATGGCTCGACTGCGGCAAGCCCGAAACCCTGCTCGCGACGAACCGGTATCTGCTCGAGAACTCGACGCGCAGCCATTACTGCGTCGAGGGCTGCGTCATCATCCCGCCGGTCGCGATCGACCCCTCGGCCCATGTGCACCACTCGGTGATCGGGCCGCATGTCTCGATTGCGGAAGGCTGCCGGATCGAGGATTCGATCATCAAGGACAGCGTCATCAACGCCAACTCGGTGCTGCGCAGCGTCATGCTCGAGAGCTCGCTGGTCGGCGATTCGGTCGAGCTTGCCGGCCTGTCGCAGCGGATCAATATCGGGGACAACAGCGTCATTGACATGGGAAGCTGCCAGGGCTGCCCTAAAAGATAATAAAGGATATATATCAATGAGCGGCGGATCTCGATGCGTTCTCGTCGTCGGCGGCGCCGGATATATCGGGGCGCATACCTGCAAGATCCTCGCGAAGCGGGGCATGACGCCCGTCGTGTTCGACAACCTCGTCTGCGGCCACGAGGACAGCGTGAAGTGGGGACCGTTCGTCCGCGGGGATCTCGGT
>JAKQOH010000189.1 GCA_029565415.1 Candidatus Rifleibacteriota bacterium
CGACAACCGCGGCACCCACGTCGCTCTCGCCCGGGCCTGGGCCGAGGCGATGGCCGCCCAGAAGAGCGATCCGAAGCTCCAGGCGAAGTTCGCCGGGGCTGCGAAGAAGCTCGCCGAGAAGGAGAAGGAGATCCTGGCCGAGATCGACGCCACCCGCGGCAAGCCGGCCGACATAGGCGGCTACTACCAGCCCGACCAGGAAAAACTCACCCGCGTGATGCGGCCCAGCAAGACCTTCAACGCCATCCTCGACGAGCTCGCCCGAGCCTGACGCGCGGGTTCGGTCACACGTTCTCGTTCATTTCATGTAGGGGCGGGTTTGAAACCCGCCCCTACATCATATTTCCAACGTTTGCAGAATCTTTGCGCGGATGAGAGGAATCCGGAGTAAAATTCATGGGGCCGCTTCCCGCGTGGGTTCTCACCACCTTCATTTCAGGGATACGTCTTCACCCGAATCGTTCGCCATGAGATTGAACACGAAAAAATTGCGACACGCAGAGAACGACTTTTGGAGGATCTCCCCCGAACGGGAGCAATATGGAATCTGCCGCCAATGAAAGGCTGAGAGAAAGCCATTCCGAGGAAACCAATGTTTCCACGATGGATTTCCTTTCCCTGTTCCGAAGCATGTGGCCGTATGTTCGCCCCTATTGGGCCACAAGCTTGATTCTCCTGCTCGGCTTGCTGATCGAAAGCGGTTTTGATGCGCTCATGCGAATCAGCTCGAAGTATCTGATCGACGAAGCAATCATTCCCAGGGACCAGCGGCTGATGATGATCATCCTGGGAGCTCTCGGCGGCGGCGCATTGTTTTCGGCCGCTTCCGCTTTGGGCTGCGATTATCTTTGGGCGCGTTTCGGCACGAAAGTCATGAATCGGTTGCGCGAGGAAATATTCGTGCATCTGCAGAAACTGTCCATGACTTTTTACGCCCGTTCAAGGACGGGAGATCTGATGACCCGTTTCACGACGGATCTCGACGCCGTGGAAAACGCGCTCGTTTACGCTCTGCCGGCCGGAATTCTCGCCATCGGCAGTCTCGTTCTCAGCGCATTTTTCCTTTTTCATATCGAATGGCGCCTGGCTTTGATCACCGTAGCCGGGCTTCCATTCTGCTTCCTCGCTCAGAAATTATTCGGAAAACAAGCGATCGAAGCCGACGTTCGGTACAAACAAGCGGAAGCCGGGCTATCCAGCGTCCTGCAGGAGAACCTTTCCGCCCAGGCCGTCGTCAAAGCCTTCGGACTGCAGGAAAAGATGATTTCCATGTTCAGGCTGAAACTCGATCTGATTTTCTCAACCGGTGTCAGATCGAATTTCCTGACCTATCTCTTTCAAAGAATGCCGAATGTCACCGCCGAACTGTTGAGCCTTGTGGTGATAGGCATCGGAGCGGTTCTCTGTTTCCGGGGTTCGATGACCGTCGGGTCTCTCATGGCCTTCCAGATTCTTCTTGCCGGCATGAATGCTTCCGTGGCCGCATTTACCTGGGTCATTCCTCTTTTCATAAGCGCCGCAGGCGGCATGACGCGAATCCACCAGATTCTCGACCAACAGCCGTTGCGAGAATCGGACGAATTGCTGATCGAGTCCTCGCTGGACAGTGACATCGAATTCCAGAACGTCTGCTTCCAGTATGCCAAGGACCGACGCGGTCTGGAAAATGTGAAAGCCCTCCTCCCGAGAAGATCTCGGGTCGCATTC
>JAKQOH010000190.1 GCA_029565415.1 Candidatus Rifleibacteriota bacterium
CGACAACCGCGGCACCCACGTCGCTCTCGCCCGGGCCTGGGCCGAGGCGATGGCCGCCCAGAAGAGCGATCCGAAGCTCCAGGCGAAGTTCGCCGGGGCTGCGAAGAAGCTCGCCGAGAAGGAGAAGGAGATCCTGGCCGAAATCGACGCCACCCGCGGCAAGCCGGCGGATATCGGCGGCTATTACCAGCCCGACCAGGATAAGCTCACCCGCGTGATGCGGCCCAGCAAGACCTTCAACGCCATCCTCGACGAGCTCGCCCGCGCCTGACGCGCCGAGCCGGTCACACGTCTTCGTTCATTCCCTGTGGGGGCGGGTTTGAAACCCGCCCCCATATCGTATTTCCAACGTTTGCAGAATCTTTGCGCGGAGGAGAGGAATCCGGAGTAAAATCCAGGGGGTCGCTTCTCACGTGGGTTCTCACCGCCTTCATTCCCGGGATACGCCTTCCCCCCAATCGCTCGCCGTGAGATGGAATACGGAAATATTGAGATAAGTATAGAACGATTTTTTTGAGGATCCCCCCGAACGGTCCGAAGGATCGAAGCACGATGGAATCTGCCGCCAATGAAAGGTTGAGAGAAAGCCATTCCGAGGAAACCCATGTTTCCACGATGGATTTCCTTTCCCTGTTCCGAAGCATGTGGCCGTATGTTCGCCCCTATGGGGCCACGGGCTTGATTCTCCTGCTCGGTTTGCTGATCGAAAGCGGCTTTGATGCGCTCATGCGCATCAGCTCGAAGTATCTGATCGACAAAGCAATCATTCCCCAGGACCAGCGGCTGATGGTGATCATCCTGGGGGCTCTCGGCGGCGGCGCGGTTTTTTCGGCCGCGGCCGCGTTGGGCTGTGATTATCTTTGGGCGCGTTTCGGCACGAACGTCATGAATCTGTTGCGCGAGGAAATATTCGTGCATCTACAGAAACTGTCCATGACCTTTTACGCCCGTTCACGGACGGGAGATCTGATGACCCGTTTCACGACGGATCTCGACGCCGTGGAAAACGCGTTGGTTTACGCTCTGCCGGCCGGCATTCTCGCCATCGGCAGTCTCGTTCTCAGCGCATTGTTTCTTTTTCATATCGAATGGCGCCTGGCTTTGATCACCGTAGCGGGGCTTCCCTTCTGCTTCCTCGCTCAGAAGTTGTTCGGAAAACAAGCGGTCGAAGCCGATGTCCGGTATAAACAGGCGGAAGCGGGACTCTCCAGCGTCCTGCAGGAGAACCTTTCCGCCCAGCCTGTCGTCAAAGCCTTCGGACTGCAGGAAAAGATGATCTCCCTGTTCAGGGGAAAACTCGATCTGATTTTTTCAACCGGCGTCAGATCGAAATTCCTGACCTATCTCTTTCAACGAATGCCGAATGTCACCGCCGAACTGTTGAGCCTCATGGTGATAGGCATCGGAGCGGTTCTCTGTTTCCGGGGTTCGATGACCGTCGGCTCTCTCATGGCCTTCCAGATTCTTCTTGCCGGCATGAATGCTTCCGTGGCCGCATTCACCTGGGTCATTCCCCTCTTCATAAGCGCCGCCGGCGGCATGACCCGAATCCGGCAGATTATCGGCCAACAACCGGTGCACGAATCGGGCGAATTGCTGGTGGAGTCGTCGCTGGACAGCGACATCGAATTCCAGAACGTCTGCTTCCAGTATGCCAAGGACCGACGCGGTCTGGAAAATGTGAAAGCCCTCCTCCCGAGAAGATCTCGGGTCGCATTCGTCGGAACGAGCGGATCGGGCAAGAGCACGATGATGGCTCTGATCATGCGCTTCTATGATCCCGACAAAGGATCCGTGCACATAGGGAATCGCGACATTCGTTCCATTTCTCTGGAATCTCTGCGCAAAAAAATTGCCGTCGTGTTCCAGGAAAACTTTCTGTTCAATAGTTCACTGCGGGAAAACATCCGGCTGGGAAACCTGGAAGCGACCGACGAGGAGATCGTGGAAGCGGCCCGCCAGGCGGAGATCCATGACTATATCGTCAGTCTGCCGAAAGGGTATGACTCGCCGGCGGGCGAACGCGGCTCGCGCTTGTCGGGCGGCCAACGGCAGCGTATCGCGATCGCTCGAGCACTGGTGCGAAAGCCGCAGATCCTGCTCCTGGATGAAGCGACATCGGCACTCGACCCGGCCACCGAGGCATCCATCAACGCGACCCTCGATAGAATCGGGCGTGGGCGCACCACCATTTCCGTGACGCACCGCCTTGCATCGGTTGTGAATGTCGATCAGATCTTCGTTTTCGACCAAGGGCACCTGGTGGAACAGGGGATTCACGACGAACTGGTTCGCAAGGGCGGAAAATATGCCCAGCTATGGAAGAAGCAAAACGGCTTCATGAGCACTTCCACCAACGGCAACTTCAAGGTCGACATGGCCTGGCTCGAGAGCCTTCCTTTCTTCCGGGACATTGCCCCATCCATCCTCGAGAATCTTGCGGGGATGTTCGTCAACGAACACTTCACGGAAAACCGCATCGTCATCTATCAGGGCGATCCGGGCGACAAGTTTTATATCATCGTTCGCGGGCGGGTTCTCGCGACCAAAAAGCCCAAAACATCTCCCGAACAGGAACCCGTCATGCTTGGTGACGGCGACTACTTCGGAGAAATATCCCTGCTCAAGAAAGTTCCGAGGACCGCCACCATCAGAACCCTGACCGACTGCGTGTTTTTGACCCTCCGTCAGGAACAGTTCTTCGAACTGATGGATCACGCTCCCGGTTTGCGAGCCATCCTGGAATCGAGGCACCTCGCCGAGGAGGGTGTTCTTTCGAAACGTTCGCTTGAAATGGAGGTCGCCCGCGCGTGACGCGGAGGTCCGTTTCATTCATGTCGCATCCCCCATCCGGATCGACCGCGGCGGATCGCCCAGCCGGCTCCCGGATTCTGCTACAATCGGGGCTACAGATCGCACCCTGAACGACCGGAGGTTTGCATGAAAACCCGTTTTGCCGTGATGGTTCTCTTTCTGGCGGTGTTCGCGTTCGCCGACCCGGGCCTGGCCCAGACCTGCCGCGGCTTCGAGCGGTCGCAGGACCATCGCGGGGACACCACCCTGGATGCTGTTCGCGGGGTTCTGGCCAAGCACCTTTCGACCGGCGTGAACGAGTTCGAGTTCGTCCGGGCGATCGCCGACCGGTTCTACGTGTTCACCGGTTCGGCATTCCTCTTCGTCGACACCTTCGGCAACCCCTGGGAGCACTACGTTTCCCCGCTGTTCCAGGTCGACGACGGCCGCATCGAGGTGCTCTGGTACACCGCCCAGCCCGCCCGGAAAGCCTTTCTGATCTCCTATGAAGGGAAGCGCAACGACGGCACGCCGGGGAAGCATGCCTTCTATCTCGACATCCCGTCCGACGATCCGGCTTGGTGCAACGACGTGATCGGCCTCGAGGTCCCGGAGGGAACCGTTCTGCGCCACGTCCGGTTCTCCGACGTCGATCACGACGGTCTTTCAGAGATGCTGTGCTCGTTCGACCCCATCGCCCCCGGACCGCGCATGTCCCTCCTGTTCAAACAGGAGGAGCAGGGCGACGTGTTCTCGTTCGTCCCCTGGAAGCCCACCTACACCCGCGCCTTCTTCGACACGCTGTTCAAAAGAGCCGACACGACCGACCCCAACTGATCGGGGAAGAGATTTCGAGATCGGCAGCCATGACATCGACGGTTACGAGGCGAAAGGGAAGTTTGAGAAAATGCGAAAGCGCGTTGACGAGGTAAAAATCGAGCAGGACCGGCGAGTCGATAAAATGATTGCCAGCATCTTCAGACATGTTGGCCGAGGCTCTCTTGGCGGAATTGATTGAGATTCAACCCCAGGAGCTCGGCAGCCTTGCTTTCGGAAATGAGCGATTCCGCATGGGCCCGCAGAACCAGTTGCCGCATCATGGAGGGCTCAGATTCCGTTGGGTATGGTTCACCCGGTTCCCGGGTCAGCCAGCCGCGTTTCCGGAAGGCCATGAAGAGGTGCTGAGCAGTAGACGGTGTGATGATGTCGAGATCTTTCGCCCGGTAGATCCAGGCACTCATGCTGAGGCCGTATTTCCGCTTGAGAAGGTAGAGCTCATCGATGTCGAGATGATGGCGTTTCTGGCCAAGCTCCCGAATGGCGACATCCTGTGGAACGAGGAAAGCGGCAGCGAATCGCATCGTGGGTTTTTCGCGCGTGCGCTTGTCACCTTCTTCCAGGGTGTTGATGATCAGATAGCCGAGTTCATGGGCGAGATTGAAGCGAAGGCGATCGCCGGGAAGCTCGGCCTGAGCGACGATACCACAGCGACCATTGGCTCGGAAGGCACAGGCGTCGAAGGAATCCGTCGTGTCACCGATGAGGTAGACCCGCACTCCATGTTCCTCGAGGAGGGCGGTCATGTTCTCGATCGGCGCCAGACCGAGATTCCATGCATTCCTCAGCTCCATGGCAATTGCCTCGACCTCATCGGCTGACGAGACGTTTCGTTGGTTGTCGCTCGCGAGGAACGTATCTTCGATGCGGTGAGGGAACAGGCTCTCGATCTGCTCATAGCGCTCCAGCCAATCGTGGATGCGACCGATGATGGAACGCTGCTCTTTGGCCTGCAGGGCGTTTTTCTTCCGGAATTCGAGATCCGCCAGGGCGATGGTGACCGGCCGGAAAAAGAACTCGATTTTCACCCGAAGGGCTCGGGCAAGGCTGATCAGCATCGCCGACCCGGGCATGACGTCCCCCCGCTCGTAGTTGGAAAGGGCTTGCGCGGATACGCCGACCATGCCGGCAAGATCGCGCAGCGAAAGCCCCTGCGCCGTTCGCGCCCCCTTGAGACGCTCGCCAACAAGTTGTTTTGCAGACATAGATGTTCCCTCTCTTGATTTACAATATGTAATAATCTTTCCCGTTTATCAAATCAGGAGGATGAATGTCAAGCCGCAAAACCTTCTCTCCATCTACTCCCCGCGGAACTCCTTGGCGAGGCTGGAGGGCATGAGCTTGTCGACAAACGCCATGGAATGAAACCCTCTTCGTGGGCACGCACGCATTGCCAGGTGATTTTGGCCGTGTTATTTTGTTTTTTCGACTAAATAAAAATAAACGACGCCGCTATTTTGAAATCGTGAATACCGGCGAGGAGATCAGTTCATGATGCGGGGTTGCACGGGACGCTACGAAGTCACTGCCTTCGGCGGGGAACGGGTCGAAGCCTTCATTCCCACCCCTCTTCCGCCCGTACCCCCTATCGAACTGGCATCATGCCTTCCACGATTGGAATCAGCCGCACTGGCCCTCGGCCGCCTGGACAGCCTATCCGCTTTACTCCCTGATACGACGCTCTTTCTCTATACCTACATCCGGAAGGAAGCGGTGCTGTCTTCCCAGATCGAGGGAACCCAGTCTTCCCTGTCAGATCTCCTCCTCTTCGAGATTGAGGAAGTCCCTGGCGTTCCTATCGACGACGTCGTCGAGGTCTCAAACTACGTAGCAGCCCTCGAACACGGCCTTCTGCGGCTGAAGGAGGGCTTTCCCCTGTCGAATCGTCTGCTTCGCGAGATCCACGGCGTCCTTCTGGCCAAAGGTCGCGGCAGTGACAAGGAACCGGGGGAGTTCCGGCACTCCCAGAACTGGATTGGCGGCACACGCCCCGGAAATGCCAGGTATGTTCCGCCTCCACATCCCGAGGTTCCCCAGTGCATGAGCGATCTGGAACGGTTTCTCCACGACGAGGCTACCCCGCTCCCGATGCTTCTCCAGGCCGGCCTTGCCCACGTCCAGTTCGAAACCATCCATCCCTTCCTGGACGGGAACGGCCGGGTCGGCCGCCTGCTGATCACTCTTCTGCTGTGCCACGCCGGGGTTCTCCGCCAGCCCCTCCTCTATCTCAGTCTCTTTTTCAAACGCCATCGGGAAACCTACTATGAATTGCTCTCCCGCGTCCGCCTGACCGGGGATTGGGAATCCTGGCTCGACTTTTTCCTCGATGGTATTCGCCAGACCGCCGACGGCGCAGTCGAAACGGCCCAGCGTCTCGTTTCCCTCTTCCAGCAAGACCGGGAACGAATCATGGGGAAAGGGCGACGCGCCTCCTCCTCGTTACGCGTTCACGATGCACTCAAAGCCCGGCCGGTTACGACCATCCAGGAAATCTGCCGCCGATCGGGGCTGTCATTCGCAGCGGCAGCTTCCGCCATGGAGTGTCTCGTCGAACTGAAGCTGACGCGAGAGTTGACAGGGAAGCGACGAAACCGGCTCTATGCGTATGACGCGTATCTTTCCATCCTGAATGAAGGCACGGAGAACCCTTGACCGCTTTCGTTCGGGGGAGGAAACGGGAAGCCTGGTGCTTGTCGACAACCGCCATGGCCTTGTTGTAACGGGCTTCGACAACATTCAATTGGCGCACGAGCCTTCGACCCGATGAACAATCTCAGAAATCGAAGGCGGCATGAGAGAAATTGGATTGGCGTGGGAAATTCCCACCAAACAAATTGCCAATACCGGTAAAAGGGGTTACTTTTAAGGTGGGATTATCCCACGAGGAGGCGAACCCATGAAGGGAACCATGTCAGCGAAAATCGACAGCAAAGGCCGTCTCGCCCTGCCCGTCGACCTCCGGGAACTCATGAACATCGAGCCGGGGGACGTTTTCTTCATCAAGCCCGAGAAGAACGATATTCTGAGGCTTGCCCGGGCGGAAAACCCCTTCGAATTCCTGGCCAAACATGCGATCGAAGAGAGCCGGAAGGGGAAAACCATTTCCCTCGATGAATACGCGAAGAAGCGGAAGGCTCCCGGAAAAAGAAAATGACCGCATTTCTCGTCGAACTGACAAGCCAGGCGGCGAAGGATCTGAAGCGGCTTTCCAGGATCGAAGACGAGATTCTCGAGCATCTGCGGAAGTTGCAGGAAGATCACGAAAAAGGACATGCCCTCACGCAAAACCTGCAAGGGGCGCGAGCGCTGGAGTTTTCCGTGAAAGGAAGCGGCGCATACCGGGCGGCATACATCGTTCAGGAAGACGCGGAGAAAGTGACCGTGTTCCTGATCGGGGCGCATGAAAACTTCTATGCCGAGGCCGGGCGCCGGGCGAAGCTCATCAAGAGCCTTATGAACAAGGCACGGGTGACCAGCCGGGAAAAGAGCCGGAAGAAATCGAAATGAAAGCGCCGTTCGTGGGTGAAAACGGGAAGCCTCGAGCTTGCCTTTGAGGTTTTCGCAGTGAAACCCAGAAAGGCCCGTGCCTACGCCAACTCCCCGCGGAAGGCTTTGGCGACAAATTGGGGTGCTTTTGATCAGATGTTCCGGCGCCGCTAACGCCGGAATGCTTCTTTTAGAACATTGTTCCAAGATTTATCTGTCGATAAATTCCTCAAGATATATTTTGACTCGAACCAGGAAGGACCGGTGGCGAGAATAGGATATCTTGCCTTCCTTCTGGAATCGTCCGAGAACGATTCCGGGGTGGCGCCGCAAGCAAAGCGCGAGGGCTTTCACATCAGGCAGGCTGACGAAGTGCTTGTCGGAAAATGGCGCATACGCACTCTCCGGGATGAGCCACTCCTTTGCAAGGGAATCGGCTTCTTCTTCGTTCGCCTTGTCATTCTCGGAAATGCGTTCGTCGTCCAGCACGCCCTCCGGATA
>JAKQOH010000010.1 GCA_029565415.1 Candidatus Rifleibacteriota bacterium
GGCTCTTGGCGGAGGGCGCGTTGAACAGCGTTCCATGCTCGCGGATGAACTTCTCCGCGTTCGCCTGGATATTGCCGGCCAACGGCTCCGACAGCGTTCCGCGAAGACTGGACAGCTGCGCCCCGGGTTCAACGAGCATCAGATCCACGCCTTCTGCCAATTTCTCATCTGCGGTCAGAGCCTCTATTGGCGAGAGGGAAATGGAGATCGTTTTGGGGAACGGGATGGGGGGAGCCGCCTGTGCCGTGCCGCTACAGAAGGCGATCGTCAGGGCAATGTAGATTGTCTGGAGAATTCTCATGTGTCCTCCGTCATTTAAACTATACATATCAATATACCTTGGCGGCTCGAGCTTCTCCTGCCCGGGCTTTCTTACACTCGAGGCAAGGGACAAATTCAACGAGGCTTTGAATAATGACAACAGTTCTCCGGGCGTTTTGGTTACAAAAAGTATCCCGACTCTGGGCAAGATTTCACGAAGAGGCCCCCGATTGGGACGAAGTATGAAAACCGTCGCTTGTCACCTGACGGGCTCTGAAATGTCGTAACCGTTCACAAAGGTGTTCAGTTGCCGATGGAGACGCGTTGGAAAGATTTTCGTGGAGATCGGGACTTCTTTCGTCTTTCCGCCGAATTTTGTGTGGCCGAATGTGGACATGTGTACCGAGAGCCAGAGTTGTCGGAATCCGGACGCAATTTCAGGCGAGGTGGCCACATCTGTTTCAAGCTGCCATGTCAGCGAGGCGATGTGATGATCGACCAAGACCCGCCGATTCGGCCCCTCGGCTCTCAGAATCGTTCCCCCTCCGGGGGATGGTTCGAACACATACTCGACCGGCTGGATCGAACCGGCAACGTCTGAAAATGTATTGAAAGATATTTTATCTCGCGTGACACGGAGATAGCGTCTCCAGTCGGTTCGATCCGAGTCTGTCGGGCCGACAGCATTGATGAGATCATACCGAAGAAAAGAGAGAAAACACCCCGCCTCGTTCAGAACGACGGCGGATTCTTCGCCCTGGGAAAATCCACGTTGGAACTGGATCAGAACGATGATCAGACATCCGATCAGAACGAGTGTCAGACCGCTGGCCAGAACGCCTTCGACGAGCGTGAATCCCTGGCGGCGGGAGGCGAAGTGTTTGCTAATCATTGATGACGGCTGTCCTGAAGTGGGTTTCGCGATTCAGGAATTTCGACATCGTCGCGACGAGGCGGATCGAGACGTCGATACTCTTTATGGGGACCATCCCCTCCTCTTGGTGTTCCGTTATCGTCACCTTCCGACGGATTCCCGGTATGGACGAGAGGTGAAAGCGGAACGGGCATTCTGACGCGATCCGGCAATTGTCGGCAATCACCGCATCCTCGAGCGTCCCGACGGGGAGAAAGCGGCCCGGGAAACTCAAAAGCTGCTCCATGAGCTCGATGCCGGCATGATGCACGGCCAGATCCTCTTCGCTCATCTGGACGCCCTTGTTCCCGACCGAGAAGATCGTCAGAATCGGGATGAGGATCATGGCGAAGACGACGAAGGCAATGAGCGCCTCGAGCAGGGAAAACGCGGCTCGATTCGTGGTGTTGCGGATCTCGTTACTCATGCCAGACGGAACCTGGCTCGCCGATGTTGACTTTGAGAAATTTCACATGCGATGCCCGCGTCGGATCCTGCGATTCGCGATAATGGATGGTTCCTCCGGGAAACTCGCTTGTGGCGGAAAGTCTCGAGACGGCCAGGGTGCCGCAGAGCTCGAATTGCTCCGCCGAACTGAGTTCCCCATCGAGTGCGACGACGTTCACCTGATTCGGAAGCGAATTGCCAAAGCGGACGCTGGTTCCCCTCCTCAGGATGATGGTCAAGGCGTCGTTCGGCGATGACAGTTTCACCCCTCGCAGGAGGAGATTGCCTTCTTCGAGAATGATCATTCCGCCCTGATCGACGACGAGCGGAGCCGGGCACTCGAGGGGCGGTATGACCATCTCTTGGCGCAGAGGATTTTGAATGCGAACGATGTGACGCAGCATGAGACGTTGTTTTCGGCGATCGAAAAAGGTATTCCAGAAATCGGGAACGGAACCGACTTCCTTCTGGGCGCGACGCTCGACGACGCTCACGAGACTTCTGGCGTCCGGGGGACCCCGATACAGGGGCTGGCGGTCTCTTTCCAAAATCAAAGGGTTTTCCGGACTTTGATCCGAAAGTTCGTCGCTGACGAGGGGGCGGGCGGCTTTTTCCAAAAAACCGGCTGTGGTGCAGAACGGAATTTCGATGATTCGGCTCATGATGGTGCGATATTCCGCATGAGACTCTGTGAGTTCTTTGATGGCGAGGACCGGACCGCCGAAATGGCGGTTACGGAACTCCGTCACCTGCTTGGAAGGATCGAAATTCCTCGAAGACATCGAGGGCAGAAGAAATACCGGAGGTGGAGTCTGACTCTGGAACGATGCCTGGACATCGGATTCAAGAGG
>JAKQOH010000012.1 GCA_029565415.1 Candidatus Rifleibacteriota bacterium
ATGAGTATCGACCAGGTCTTGAGGAACGAGTTGACGCCGCAGCAATACGACGCGGCGGTGGATACCGCCCGCGAGGTTTTGTGTCTGGCATGCGCCGGCTCGGGCAAGTCCAGGACGTTGGCCTACCGGATCGCCAGACTCGTCAGAATCACGTCGTACCGCTCGCCCCGTTCCGGCTCGTAAATCGTGTCGCCGAGATAGATCGTCGGCGTCAGGCCGTGCAGGAACAGGTTCATCAGGGCCAGCCGACGCGGCCGGGCGACGAGATCCTGCCCGAAGTAGGTCCGTTCCTTGATCCGTTTGATCTCACGCCGGTCGATCGCGCCCTTCGTCTCGCCGATCAGCCATTCCCAAGCACACATGAGGAATCCGCCACTCCCGCAGGCGGGGTCGATGATGGTGAAATCAGCCTTCCCGCGCGGGTCTGGTTTCATAGCACTCACGATAGATTGGATGAGCGGGCGCGGCGTGAAATACTGGCCGGCCCCCTTCTTCCCTTCGGATGCGGCTTTTTCCAGCAGCCCCTCGAACGCCTCACCCTTCACGTCGACGTCGAGCGCAGTCCACTCCTCCTCGTCGATCATGGCAACGAGCTTCTTGAGGTTGACGGGATTGTTGAACCGGGGCATGGCCTGGGCAAAGATGTCGCCCAGCAGCCCCTTTGCATCGCGCAGTTTCTGCAAGATGCCGGTGTAATGGTCGATGAGCGGCTGACCGGAGAGATTCTTCAGGCTTCCCCAGCCGCACCCCTTGGGAATCTCGACTTCCTTCTCGTCGGCCATCTTCAGGAACAGCAGGTACGTGAGCTGTTCGATGTAATCCCCGTAATCGACGCCGTCGTGGCGCAGCGTGTGACAGAAGCCCCAGAGTTTGTTGACGATATCAGACATCGTGGCACCATCGTTTCATTGGTGTAACTCGGCCGCCGCTAACCGCGCGGGTGAGGGTCCCATTGAACACGATGCGGCCGGTTTAGGCAACCATCGCTTCGTTGAGCTGCGACAAAAACTCGTCGAGACGGTCGGAAAAGACTTTTCTGGCGCGGCTGATGCCGCCTTTCCTCTCGAAAATCGGGATCTGCACGAAATCCTCTTTTCCGATGGAGAGGTGCGTGACCAGATGCTCGCGAATGAGGGCGAGCCAGGCCTTCTGCTCCTCGGAAAATGAAGCGCCGCCGCAGACGTTGGCGAGCGCACGGTCGACGCGCTCCGCCGCCGTCAGAAGAGGCTCCTGGGCCATCGCGGCGTGTTTCACCATCGAAATGACATCCACCAACGGCTTCTTGTGAACGATCTCGTGCGCCTTCCGCAGGTCCTCTTCGCTGAATGCCGCGTCCCGCAACAACCGGCGCAGGTCTTCGAGCGTCTCGACGGACCAGCTTTTCGGCTTGTTCAGCAGGACGCGCAACGCGTCGATCTCATCCCGTTTTCCGGCGACAAAGGCGGAAAATTCATAGAGATAATCGGCCGGCACGAGTAGCTTGTCCCCTCGCCGGATCTTGTATTCCGACGTCACCTTATCCGGGGCATCCGGTGCGATCAGGAACGTGCGGGGCGCCCGGGGATAATGCTCGAGAAGCTCCTGGAACTCCTTGTCGCGCAGGATGCCCATGACCGTCGTGAAATCGTTCTTCATCCGGTCGGGAAGACCTTCCGCGAAGGCTCCGATATCGCCGTCGGGAATGAACTTCGCGAACTTGTCCCGGGCCTCGCCCGACATGTCCTTCTCGATGCGGCGCAGCCGGCCGACCAGCCGTCGGACGTTGTACTCACGTTCTATATTCTGCCAGATATTTTCGATGATCTCGGCGATGCCGACCGGCTTCGTTCCCCCACGATCGACCTCGAAGCCTCCGGTATCCTTGAAATACTCGATGAGCGTTCCGCCGAAGCAGTCGAAGATGGTGAAATGGGTTTTGTTGATGTCGGGACACCGGCGCGTGCCGCGTCCGAGCATCTGTTCCCACAGGATGCGGGATTTCACGGGCCGCAGGAACACGATGAACTCGAGAGCCGGGATATCGATGCCGGTCGAAAGCATGTCGACGGAGACGACAACCTTCGGAGCCGGCCGGTTCCGAAACTCGCGAATGCGCTGCAACGGCCGGTCGACGTTCTTGTTCCCGGTGATCTTCTGGACGAATGCATCCCCCTCGCCGAACACCTCCCGGCAGATCGAGACGAGCTGGTCCGAATGAGAGGTGTGCTGGATATCGTTGACGGCGAAGATCAGCGTCTTGGGGAAGCGGCCGGTGCGGGCCTGGTGTTCCCGGGCGTATCGGGCGATTTCCTGGATGATCTTCCGGTTCGACTCGGGCACGGTGATCTTTGATTCTATATCGGTCGATTCATATTTCCGCTCGTCTTCGAGGTGGTCGAGCCGCTGCGTGCCGCTTTTTGTGTCGACGTAATGCACCCGTTCGCCTTCCTTCAGAAACGTGCCTTTGATACGAACTTCCGATCTGATCGCAACGGCGTCGTAGTCGACCAGCCATCCGTCATGGATGGCCTCCTGGACGGTGTAGCGGAACACCGGTTCCCCGAAGACGGCCACGGTGTGTTTGGCCGGTGTCGCGGTCAGGCCGATTTTGACGGCATCGAAGTGATCGATGGTCCTCTGCCAGACGAGATCGTCGGCGGCCGTGTATCCGCGGTGGCACTCGTCGGCGATGATGACGTCGAACGCATGAATTGGGATGTCGAGGCAGTCCGCATCGTCGGTCAGTTCCGGATCGGCCGCATCCTGCGCGAAGCCGCCTTCCCGGCCGAACAGATTGATCGCCATGCGCTGGATGGTACAGACGTAGACGAACGTCTGCGTGCCGTCCGGCCTCGTCAGATAGGCTTCGGGAAGAACCTTCGGATCGAAGGATTCGTTTTCGTCGAAATCTTCGCGCTTGAAGCGCTGGGAATAGACTTCGTATTCCTGGTCGAACTTCCGGCCGTGCGGCGTATTGAACGAGGCCAGCTCACGAACGGCCTGGGCTGCAAGGGCTTTGCGGTCGACGAGGAAGAGGATACGGCGGGCGTATCCGGAAGCCAGGAGACGGTACAGCAGGGCGGCGATGGTGAACGTCTTGCCGGTTCCGGTGGCCATGGCGATGAGCAGAGCCCGCTTCCGCTTTCCCAGGGCGGTTTCGGTATCGCTCACCGCCTGCTGTTGGTAAGGGCGAAGGCGCGCGATGTCGGTTACGGGCGTTGTCTGAAGCCATGACAGGGCCTTCTGCTGGTCGCAAGCGGCCATGTCGACCAGGGCGGCCGGGGTGTGAAGATTTCCGATCTGCCGGGAGAGCGCCTTGTCATCGCGAATATCGATGAACCAGTGCGTTTCCCCGTTGGACGAGTAGAGGAAGGGAACCCGATACCCCTGCCAGTTGCCGGAAGCGACGGTCGCACCAAGCGAATACCGTTTTGCCTGTTCGAGGACATTCTGGGGGCCGACGGCCAGGCGCTTGGCTTCGAGGATGCCGAGCCAGGCTCCACCGACGAACAAAGCGTAATCCGCCGGCCCGTTCTCGGTGGGATACTCCCGCACGGCGTGGGCAGTCAGCGAGGCATGAACAAGGCCTTCTTCATGATCGACGATCGACCAGCCGAGAGCGCGCAGTTTCGTGTCGATGCGCACTCGGCGGGTTTGCCTCTCGGATTCGTCGGTGTATGATTGCCGGTTCATCTCGATTCGACTCAAAAGAGATTCGGACACCGGCCGTTTTGAGGAGCCGGTGTCCGAAGTATTTTATCAAAGAATCTATGTTATTGCATCAGGCGGGCTGGCCGCAGTCGGGGCAGCCTTTCCAGCCGGCTTCCATGGGGCGGCCGCATTTGCGGCAGGCGTTCTTCAGATGGCCGAGACAGAAGGGGCAGAAGGTGAAGGAGCGGCCGATCGACTTCTGGCAGTGGGGGCAGGGCATTTGATTCTCGGGCTTGAGATGCTTGGGCACGGAAGGCTGGCTCGCGATGCGCTCATCCTTGTCGCCGATCAGGCTGACGGCGAAGATGGCGGCGGTGCGCACGTCTTCGGACGGGTCGGCGATCAGCTCCATCAGCGGCGGCAGGGCGCGGCGGTCGCCCATCGAGCCGAGGGCCTGGCAGGCGGCGGCGCGCACCGACGAGTGCGGGTCATGGAGCGAGTCGAGCAGACGACCGAACACCTTCGGCTCGTTGCTGCGTCCGAGCACGCGCACCGACCAGTAACGGGCATCGACGTTGGGGTTGGCGGTCGCCGAGAGCAGCTCCTCGCCGGCATCGAGCCCCTGTTCCCAGATCGCGTCGGCAGCCGTTTTCCGGATGATCCAGGTCTTGTGGGACAGGTAGCCGACGAGCACCTTCTGGGCTTCGCGCGTCTCGATCATCGCGATCGCCCGGATCGCCTCGAGCTTCGACTCCTCGGGGTCCTTCTCGACGATCTCGCAGAACACGGGGATCAGCGCAGGATCACAGGTGACGGCCACGAGCTTGATGACCCAGTATTTCGCCTCGACCGAGGCTTCGTGCAACGCCTTCATCACGGCATCGGGGTTCAGGTCGTGCACCAGCGTCAGGCTGTCGTAGGCCGCCTTGCGCACCGGCCACCCCTTCTCCTCGAGCAGGGCCAGCAGCGCCGGCACCACCTGGGGATCGCGGACGTTGCCGGCGGCGCGGATCGCGGCCAGCTTCACCCGCGGATTCTGGTGGCCGAACACCTTGATCAGATACCGGGTGGCCTCGCCGCCCATCAGGCTCAGCGTCTGGACCATCCAGTAATCGACATCCTCCTCGTTCTTGGGGATCAGCTCGAGGAACCGGGACAGCGCCGAGTCACCCAGCGCCCCGATGATGCGCGAAGCCGCGTGGCGGTTGTTCCAGGACGGCTCGCCAAGCGCCCGTACGAGATACGGCAGCGCCGCATCCTTGTAGGCGAGGAACGCCCGCGTCAGATCGGCCTGAACCTCGCCGTTGCGCTCGCCCAGCACCGAGATGAGCACCGGAATGGCCTCCTCGCCCGACAGCTTGCGCAGATCGGTGATCGCCTTGCGCCGCACGTCGGCGCGGGGACTGGTCAGATTCTGCCGGTAGCGGCCGAGTTCTTCCTGGTTCATGTGATCCTCCCGCGGCGACCGCCGGCAGTTTCCGGCGGCCCCGTCTTTTCGGTTCAGTTGGTCATCGGCATGACGACGTAGCGGAACGGCTGATCGTCGCCCTTCGGCCGCATCACGCCGGGATAGCTGGGCGTCGTCATCTCGAGCACGACCGCATCGGCATCGACCACGCCGAGGAAGTCGAGCATATACTGGGCGTTGAACGCGATATTGATCGGCTCGCCGTCGAGAGCCGTCGGCATGAAGGCCTCCGACCGGCCCTCTTCCCGGGACTCGGCCCAGACCTTCGTTTCATTCGGACCGATATCGAACCGCACCATCTGGCTGCTGTGGCGCGCGATCGGGGTGACGGACTTGAGGCTCTGGACGAGCTCCTTGCGGTCGACCGTCATCCGCCGGTTCGACTCCTTCGGCAGCACCCGGTTGTAATCCGGGAACTTGCCGTCGATGAGCCGCGTGATCAGCTGGAACTGCGGGGCCGTCAGCACGAGCTGCTGCTGGAACAGGCCGACCGTGACCGTTTCGGTCGACTCGAGCAGCTTGATCGTCTCGTTCAGCGCCCGGGCCGGCAGCAGGAGCGTCTTGCCGAACTCGGCGGGGAACGCGACGTTCCGGATGTGCGTGACCGCGAGCCGGCGGCTGTCGGTCGCCGCGAGCGTGATCTCGCGCTCGGTCCCGAAGTTCATGCAGATGCTGCGCTGACTCGGGTTACTCTCGTCGGTGCCGACCGCGATGCTGACTTCCTTCATCGCCCGCCGGAGCTCTTCGGCCGCCACGTCGAATCGCGGATACGCCTCGCCTTCGAGGCTGGGGATCGGGGGGAAGTCCTCGACGCCCTGGACCGGGATGCTGAACTTATTGCGGCCGCAGGCGATCTGGATCAGGTTCTCCTGGCCGTCGAGCAGCTCGCACCGCACCTCGGCGTTCGCGTCGCCGGGAAGGCTGCCGATGATCTCCTGCAGCAGCTTCGCCGGAATCGTGAAGTGGCCGGGGGTTTCGATATTCGCCGGGATACGGGCCAGCGCCATGATCTCCTGATCCGTGCCGACGAGGCGGATCTCGCCGTTCTCGACGTTCACGAGCACGTTGGCCAGAATGGGCCGGACGCCCTTGACGGCGACCGCCCTGCCGACGATTCCCAGCGCATCGCTCAACGGACCGAGCGGAATCGAGAATTTCATTGCATCTGCTCCTTGCTGATCTGGACACGCACCAGGATGCCGTTGCAGTTCCACTCGCTGCCGGCGGACGGATCCGCCATGGGTTCGAGAGCCACGGCAAGTGTTTCCTGGCAAATATATTCCTTATGATTTTTCAACATTTCCTCGATGTCGGCGCGTTTCGAGGCATCGGCCACGTGCCAGGCGGCGCGGATGCGGTCCTGCACCTCGAGGCCCGACTCCTTGCGCATGAACTGGATCTTGTTCACGAGCTCGCGGGCAAGCCCTTCGAGGATCAGCGGCCGGGTCAGCTTCTTGTCGAGGGCGACGGTGAGCGTGCCCTCGGTCTGGACGGCCAGCTCTCCGGCGGCCAGGGTGCAGACTTCGACATCCTCGGCCTTCAGCGTCACCGGGTTCCCCTCGATCTCGAACGCGTAGCCGCCCGCCGTGATCGCCTTGTGGACGGCGTTGCCGTCGGCGGCTTCCAGGTGGGCCTTGATCTTCGGGATGAAGCCCTTGTAGGGGCCCTTGCCGATCGTGCGGAAGTTGGGCTTGATGAGGTAGTTCGTCAGGGCGCCGCCGTCGGCCAGCATCGTGACGGCTTTCACGTTCAGCTCCTCCATCACGATCGCCTTCATCGCCTCGAGCGCGGCACGGTCCGTCGCATCGGGGGCCACGACCTTCATCTCGGCCAGCGGCTGCCGCACCTTGAGGTTATCCTCGTTGCGGGCGGCCCGGCCCAGCTGCACGACGCGCATCACGAAGCCCATCTTGCGTTCGAGCGCCTCGTCCATCTGCGCCGCCTCGGCGACCGGATAGTCGCACAGGTGCACGCTGGCGAACGCCTTCGGATCGATGCGGCGCACCAGATTCTGATAAATCGTCTCGGATATGAATGGCGTGAACGGCGCAACCAGCTTGGAGAAGCCGACCAGCACCTCCCACAGCGTGACGAAGGCCGACAGGCTCTCGGCATCCGCGATCGAGCCCCAGAACCGGCGCCGACTGCGGCGCACGTACCAGTTGGACAGCTCGTCGACGAACGTCTCCATCGCGGCCGTGGCGCGGGTGACCTCGAACTGATCCATCGCGGCTCGCACCTCGCCCACGACGCGGTTGAACCGTGAGACGATCCACCGGTCGAGCTCGGTCCGCTGCGCGAGCGGCATCGTGTGTTTCTTCGGGTCGAAGCTCTCGGTGTTGGCATACATGACGAAGAAACTGTACACGTTCTGCAGCGTGCCCAGGAAGCGGCTCTGCGTCTCGGCGATGCCGTCCTCGAAGAACCGGCGCGTGTTCCACGGCGCGGTGCTCGAGTAGAGGAACCACCGGACGGCATCGGCGCCATACTTGTCGAACAGGCTCATGCAGTCGAGGACGTTGCCCTTCGACTTGCTCATCTTGATGCCGTTCTTGTCGCAGATCAGGCCCAGCACGACGACGTTCTTGTAGGCCGGGACATGGTGCAGGAACGTGCTGGTGACCAGCAGGCTGTAGAACCAGCCACGGGTCTGGTCGACGGCTTCGCAGATGAAGTCGGCCGGGTACTGACTCTTGAACTTCTCGACGTTCTCGAAGGGGTAGTGCCACTGCGCGGTGTGCATCGCCCCGGAGTCGAACCAGCAGTCGATGACCTCGGGAACGCGCTTCATCAGCTCACCGCACTTGTCGCACGCGACTTCGACCTCGTCGACGTAGGGCTTGTGCAGCTCGATCTCGTCGAACTTTTTCAGGGCGCGCTTCTTCAGCTCCTCCTTGCTGCCGATCAGGATCTGGTGGCCACACCGGCATTTCCAGATCGGAAGCGGCGTTCCCCAGTAACGGTCGCGCGAGATCGCCCAGTCGATCATGTTCTCGAGGAAGTTGCCGAACCGGCCGTCCCGGATGTGCTCGGGATACCAGTTGATCTTCTTGTTGTTGGCGATGATCTCGTCCTTGATCGCCGTGGTGCGGATGAACCACGAGTGCCGCGCGTAGTAGAGCAGGGGGCTGTCGCACCGCCAGCAGAAGGGGTAGGTGTGCTTGATGCGGCCCGCCGAGAACAGTTTGCCCGACGCCTTCAGGTCGCGGATGATGTCACCGTCGGCTTCCTTGACGAAGCGACCGGCCCAGGGCGTCACCTCGGGTTTGAACTTGCCCTCGAGGTTGACCATCTGCACGACCGGCAGGTTGTTCGCCTGGCCGACGCGGTAATCGTCCTCGCCGAACGCGGGGGCGATGTGCACGATGCCGGTGCCGTCTTCGGTCGAGACAAAGTCGCCGAGGATGACGAAATGGGCTTTCTTCTCGAGCTTGGCGAAGGTGTAGAGCGGCTCGTAATCGATGCCGGCCAGTTCCGCGCCGGTGCAGGTCGAGACGACTTCCCAGCCTTCCTTCAGCACGGCCTCGAGACGGGCTTTGGCCATGATCAGCGTCTGGCCCTCATGCTTCACGCGGACGTATTCGACGTCCTTGCCGACCGCAAGGGCGACGTTCGACAGCAGCGTCCAGGGGGTGGTCGTCCATACCAGGAAATATGTATCAGCCTGCCCCTTCACCTTGAACCGCACGTAGACCGACGGATCCTCGACCTCGTCGTAGCCCTGCGCGACCTCGTGCGAGCTGAGCGCGGTGCCGCAGCGCGGGCAGTAGGGGACGACCTTGTGGCCCTCGTACAGCAGGCCCTTTTCCCAGAACTTGCTGAGGATCCACCAGACGGTCTCGATGTAGCCGTCGGTGCAGGTGATGTAGGGATCCTCCATGTCGACCCAGAAACCGCCCCGGGTGACCATGCGGCGCCACTCGCCCTCGTATTTGAAGACGCTCTCGCGGCACTTCTTGATGAACGCCTCGATTCCATATCGCTCGATATCCTGCTTGCAGGTCAGGCCGAGCTGCTTCTCGACCTCGAGCTCGACGGGGAGTCCGTGCGTGTCCCAGCCGGCCTTGCGGCCGACGTGACAGCCGCACATCGTCTTGTAGCGCGGAACGAGGTCCTTCATGGCCTTGGTGAGCACGTGGCCGGGGTGGGGCATGCCGTTGGCGGTCGGCGGCCCCTCGAAGAACACGAACGGCTTGCAGCCCTCGCGGTTCTTGATCGACTGCTGGAAGATGCGTTCCTTGTTCCAGAACTCGAGGATCTCTTCCTCGCGCTTGGCGGTGACGACGGAGGCGGTTTTTTCGAACAACATGTGCGTCCTCGTGGTGCGAATTTACGCCCGCAGCGTTCCGGCCTGGTGGGCCAGGAGCAGGATGTGGGCGGAGTGATCGAAACTGCTGGTCCAGTGGAAGGCTTCCTCGAGATCGGCCCCGATCGCGAACGTGCCGTGGCCGCGCACGACGACGATCGGAACCTTTTTCAGCAGCGGCACGACGGCGGCCGCCACCTCGTTCGAAGCGATCGAGTTGGCCACCTCGATGACCGGCGCCCCCTCGGGGAAGTAATAGCGGCCCTCCCCGTCGGCCGGAACGATCCGGTCGAAGCGGAAGGCGAGCGCGATGGCATGCGGCGCGTGGGCGTGGACGATCGCGCCGGCGGCGGTTCCGTTATAAATCGCGCGATGTACCGGAATCTCGCGGGAGGCGCGCTTCGTCTCGGCATCCTCGCCCCCGATCAGCGTCTCGACGATGTCGGTGGCGGAGAGCCGGTGAAGCATGCTGCCCGTGCGGGTGATCGCCATCATGCGGTTGTCGCGCATGCTGAGGTTGCCGGAGTGCGAGTTGTTCAGGCCGGCGGTGAACAGATCCTCGCCGACGGTCTGGAAGGCCCGGAGGTGGTTCACTTCGCGCCCCCAATAGCCTTTGATATAGAATCACGGTAGGGTGGCCGGAGCGTGCCGCGGTTCGTGAAGATGGCCGTCACCAGCTCGGGCGGCGTCACGTCGAACGCGGGGTTATACACCGGCATATCGGCCGGGGCGGTGGGCACGCCCCGGATCTCCCGCACTTCGCGCGGGTCGCGTTCCTCGATGACGATCTCGAGGCCGTGGCCGAGCTTCAGGTCGAACGTCGAGTCCGGCGCGGCGACGTAAAACGGGATGCCGTGGTGCTTCGCGAGGACGGCGACGCCATAGGTGCCAATCTTGTTCGCGACGAATCCCTCGGCCGTGATTCGATCGGCCCCGACTACGACGCCCTGAATGCGGCCGGCACCCATCAGGCTGGCGGCCATGTTGTCGCAGATCAGCGTCGCGTCGATGCCCTCCTGCAGCAGCTCCCACGCCGTCAGGCGCGAGCCCTGCAGCAGCGGCCGGGTCTCGTCGACGAACACCCGGAACTTTTTTCCCTGCTCCTGCGCGGCCCGGAACACGCCGAGCGCCGTGCCATACCCGCCCGTGGCGAGCGCGCCGGCGTTGCAGTGGGTCAGCCAGGTCTCGCCGTCCTTCAGGCAGGCGGCCCCTTCCCGGCCGATCGTGCGGCACATCTCGATATCCTCGGCCAGGATCGCTTCGGCTTCCTTCAGGGCCGCGGACAACGCCGTCTCGCGGCGCCGGCCGGCCGGGGCGGCTCCAAGGGCGCGGTGCACGACGGTCTGGACGCGCTCGAGCGCCCAGAACAGATTCACCGCCGTCGGCCGCGTGGCGGCCAGCATGCCCACCAGCTCATCGAGGCGGCCGCCCAGCTTCGCGTCGTCGCCGTCCCAGTTCTTCAGGCCCAGCCAGACACCGAAGGCGGCCGCCACCCCGATCGCCGGGGCGCCTCGCACCTGGAGCGTCCGGATCGCGTGAGCCATCTGCTCGGGGGTGTGGCAGGTCAGGATGACGTGCTCGCCGGGCAGACGGGTCTGGTCGACGATGTCGACGGCATCCAGCGCGGCGTTGTAGGCGACGGTATCGATCATGGCGGCTCCGGAACCGGATGTAAAATGGCCTCCAATGCCGCATTGAAGCGACTTTTCAGGCTGGCGCATCATACCAGACCCGACAACCCCCGGTCAAGGAAGAGGGCGGGGAAGACCCGATACGGTATAATGCCCCCATGGCTTCTGATGGAAAACGAACCATCCCCGCTTCCGCAGCCGCCGGCACCACGGAATCAGGCTCGCTGCTGATCCGGCTGTTCCTGTTCGTGACGGTCATCGTCCTGCCCCTTTCGATCGCCGTCTTCGCCCTCCGCACCATGTATGAGGAAGAGTTTTCGGCCGGGAAAGCCCTTCTCCGCCAGAAACTCGGCTTCCAGTCCGGCATGGTCTCCCGTGTCGTGAAGCCCGAATACCAGATCAAGCGGCTCACCGAGCGGCTCATCGAAAAGGGTCTCGTCCACGCCTCCTCCCGGCGGATCGAACGGTTCATCACCGGCCTCGACCACCGTTTCCCCGGCGCCTTCAAATGGGTGGTCTGGGATGAAGAGGGCCGGGTGCGCTCCCTCAACTCTCCCGCCGCGCTGATGGGTCAGAAAACCTGGGAAGCCGCGGTCCAGCTGTTCCTCGACCAGATGAAGCTCCTGAACGTCCGCGGCAGCAATACACGCAATGTCAATCCGATCCTCAAGGTCACCGAGAATCCGGCAACCTGGCGTTTGCAGCGCGCCCTCGGCCCGTCCCTCAAGGTCGAACAGCTCCTCGAGGGCCACAAACACGTGATTTCGGCCAACTGGCTCGGCGAAGAGTGCCGGATATCCTGGGCGGTCGATGCGGTCGAGTATGCCGTCGACGGCAACCCCATCAGGATCAGGGGCGGATTTCTGGTGATGGTGTTTCCCGACAGACTCCCTCCGGACTTCTGGCTGAAAGCGTTCATCGCCTCGAGGCCGAGACAGCATCGCCAGATCCCGTTCCCCGTGATGACGGTGAATCTGCGCAATCCGGCCGAATTCTACCTCGACCCGACCCTCAAGTCCCGGCCGCAGTTCGGTCCGCGCACGCTCGCGGCGTATCTGGGCCGCGATGAGGAGTTTTTCGGGCAGGACACCTGGCTGCACCACGCGGTGACCCCCGAGCTGGAGAGCCCTCTCCGGATCGTTTCGTGCGCCGATACCAGCAGCCTCTCCGAAACGCTCGCGGCGCGCATGGCCCGCCTGCACCTCCTGTTCCTGCTGGCCCTGCTGGTTTCGGCAGTGGCCGCCGCATCGGGAGCCATCAAGATCGAGCTTCCCCTTCGCAGCCGCATCACGGGCTTTTTCGTCATTGCGATCATCTTCCCCGTCGCCGGAATCGTCACGATCGGCAGATCCTTCGTCGCCCACGAAGAGGCTCGGCTCAGAGACGAAGCCCGCAAGGACATGCAGCGCACGATCGATGCGCTCGATCTGCGGTTTCAGGACGTCGCCCGCATGATGGAAAAGTCGATCTTCTCCCGTCTCTCCGAGCTGATCGGCACGGCCGCGACCGACCTTCCCCGGCTGGAAACGGCGCTCGAAAAAGCAGAAGAGGAAGAGCTGATCGCAAACTATTTCATCTCCGACGACAAGGGCGGCATGCTCAAGCACGACATGGTCACCACGAACGTCGCCCTCCTGACGGCTCTGCGCATGGCCATGAAGCAGATCATCAGGCTCGAGGGCGCGGCCCTGGCCGCCAACTCCCTGCTGGATGCCGCCCAGGACGAACTTGCCGCCTTCCAGACGACCGGGAAAACCCTGATCTCGAATCTCTGCCGGCCCAGCCACCTGAACTTTTACAGCTTCGGCGAACACTTCCTGTATCTGATGAGCATGCGCATCTTCATCGGCTCGACCGTGCGGGCGCTGATCGTCAGCACGCCGGCCCAGTTCATCGAACGCTACTTCGCCACCCGCGAGTTCTCTGCGGGCCGGTATGCCCGTGACCTCTCCGCGAGTCGCCATGCTTCGAACGAGCTGTTCTTCTACGCCCGGATCCCGAGATTCGCGCACCTGCCCGAAGGCATACCGCTCTGGGAAAGGCTGAACCGGCATTTCCAGCGCGCCGGAGCCCTGAATGTCGCCGAAGAGGGGGAGGTCGTCATCGACGGCGAACCCTTCCTGTACCTGATCTCGCCACTCCAGTCGACAACCACGCGCACGTACATTCCCTGCGTCCTCACTTCGCTGCAGCCGATCCATGACCGGATCCTGCAGCTGCGGAACTTCCTGGTCATCATGGTGCTCCTCGCCCTCGTCACCGCCGTCGCCCTCGGCGGAGCCCTGGCGGGAAGCCTGCTCGGCCCGATCCGGCGCATCGATGCCGCCGTGCAGCGGGTCGGGGTCGGCAATCTCGACGTGCAGCTTCCGGTCGGCGTGCAGGATGAGCTCGGCCGGCTGTCCGGCACGTTCAACGCCATGGTCCGCGGTCTGCGCGAACGCGAACGCATGAGCGCCTACGTTTCCGAAACCGTTCTGGAAGCCGTCCGCGAGGACTCCTCCGGCCGCATGGCGGAGGGCGAGTTCCTCGAGGCCTCGATTCTCTTCTCGGATATCCGCGGTTTCACGACCCTGTCCGAGCAGCATCCGCCGAAAGAGATCTTCGCGATGCTGAACGCCTTCATGAGCGAGGTCGAGCCGATCATCCGCCACAACGAGGGCCGCGTCGACAAGTTCATCGGGGATGCCGTCATGGCCGTGTTCCACGCCGGTCACCAGCACCACGCCCTTCGCGCCGTCATGACCGCCGTCTCGATGATGCTGTTCCTCGAGGAGTTCAACCGGTCCCGGGCGGCGGAAGGCCTGTTCACGATCCGGATCGGCATCGGCATCAACACCGGCCGGGTCATGCTCGGCGACGTCGGAAGCGCGACCCGCAAGGATCTGACCGTCATCGGCGACGAGGTGAACCTCGCCTCGCGGCTCGAAACGGCCTCGAAACAGGGCCGCCACACCCGCATCGTCCTTTCCGAAAGCACCTTCAACGCCGTCTCGGAGCTGGTCGAGGTCGAGGAGATGACCGCCACCGAAGTGAAGGGAAAGCAGCAGCCGGTGCGCATGTTCGAACTGATCCGTCTCAAGCCGCTCTCCGAGGCACGCCCGACAACCTGAATCAGACGCTCAGTCAAACCGCGATACCTTCCGATAGGGGAGGCGAAGTTCGAAGGAGCATCGACGGCATGACGGGAATCCGCTCTCGTGCGTTACTGGTCTGGGCAACGGTTTTGGTGGCCTGGCTTGGCCTGGCTTCCGGTACCGCCCACGCGGGGCCGAAACCGAATCCGGCCATTCTCTGGCAGACCAGCATCGGCAGCCACGCGGATGACTGTTTCCACGCCGTCGAGCCCACGTCCGACGGGGGTTGCATCGCGGTCGGGTTCACGACCCTGCCGCCCGCCGACACCCGCACCGATCACGGGCGCCGCGAACTGCTCGCCGTGCGCTTTGCCGCGGATGGCAGCCAGCTCTGGCGCAAGACGTTCGGCGGCCGCGAGGAGGACGAGGCCTGCGATCTCGTCGTGCTCACGGACGACAGCTCGCTTCTCGTCGGCTCGACCCGCTCGCCCCAGGGCGATGTCACGGGGTTTCGCGGCGGCCGCGATCTCTGGGCCGTCCGGCTCGACCGATCGGGCAATCTCCTCTGGCAGAAAACCTACGGCGGCGGAAACGATGATTCCGGCTTCGCCGTGATCACCACCGAAACCGGCGGTTACGTGCTCGCCGGCGCCACCACCTCCAACGACGGGGATGTCTCGGGAAACCTGGGCGGCAGCGATGCCTGGCTGCTCGGCATCGACGGAACGGGCAATCTGCTCTGGCAGCGCTGCTTCGGCGGTGCGGGCGAGGACATGGCGTTCGGCGTCACCCGCGGCATCGACGACGGATTCGTCGCCGTCGGGCGTCTCGATCGCCTGCCGACGGCCGAGGATGTCGAGACCCAGGCCAACGGCCTCGGGAATGTCCTCGCGGCAAAGATCACGGCCACCGGAACCCTCGTCTGGCAGTCGGATTTCGGCGGCTGGGAGGAGGATGTCGGCTACGGCATCACGACGGCCCCCGACAGCACCTACATCATCACGGGGATGTCGCGGTCCTACAATGCCTCTGACCGCGACCATCTCGGCGGGGACGACGCCTGGGTTCTCGATATCGACACGACCGGCCACATGCTCTGGAACAGGGTGTTCGGCGGTTGGGCCGACGACACCCTGCGGTCGATCAGGCCGGTGGGGGACGGCAGCAGCTTCGTCTGTGCCGGCTCGACCTCTTCGGCCAACGCATCCGGCGATGTGCAGGGGGTTCACCCCGGCAGCTCCGATGTCTGGCTCGTCTCGATCGATGCCGAGGGAAGCCTGCTCTGGCAGCGCTGCCTGGGCGGCGGAAACACGGATGCGGGGTATGACGCCTACGGGCTCGAAGACGGGAGCTTTTGTCTCGTCGGTGCCGGCTCGCCGAAGGGCGAGGGGGATATCACCGGCGGCGGCACGGGTCAGGACGCCTGGATTCTGACGGTGACGGAAGGTGACCCCGTCACGACCGGCGAACCGATGCGGAGGAATGACAGGAACAAGCGGCGCTGACGACGGCTCGATAGCGATCGCCGGGCACTGCGAAAGGGAGCGGGAACGCCGGAACGGATGACAACGGGAAAAACCCGTGTCGTGACGGCGGGAAAACAGGCGGGGCGGGCCATGTGCCCGCCCCGCCTTGTTTTGCCGTTCAGAGCATCATCTCAGGAGCGATAGAACCGGGTGATCGCCTTCATGAGATACTCGGGATCGCGCGCGCCGGCCAGTTCTCGGACCGAATGCATGCTCAGCAGGGGAATGCCGACGTCGACGGAGCGCACGTTCAGATGGGTCGAGGAGATCGGCCCGATCGTCGAGCCGCCGCGCTCGTCGGAGCGGTTGAGGAACCGCTGGACCGGCACCTTCGCCGCCCGGCAGACCGCCTCGAACATCGCGCCCGAGGGGGCATCCGTCGTGTAGCTCTGGCTGGCCGCGACCTTGATGGCCGGCCCGCGGTTGAGCATCGGCCGGTTCGTCGGGTCGCACTTCTCGCCCTTGTTCGGGTGGACGGCATGCGCCGCATCGGCCGAAACCATGAGACTGCGGGCAACGGCACGGAAGTAGGCTTCACGATCGCCGCCCAACGCGTTCACGATGCGCTCGAGCAGGGTCGCCAGCATCGGGGAATCGGCCCCCTGCTTCGTCGAGCTGCCGACCTCCTCGTTGTCGAACGCGGCCAGGACCGTCGTCGCCTTGCCGGCGCCGGCGTCGATCAGCGCCTCGAGGGCGGCATGGGTCGAGGCGAGGTTGTCGAGCCGGGGAGCCGAGATGAACTCCTGATCGAGGCCGACCAGACCGCCGGGCGCGGGGTCATACAGGAACAGGTCGTAATCGAGAATCTCGGCCGGCTTCACCTTCAGCTCCTCCGCCAGCAGACGGACGAAAAAGCCCTTTTTTTCGAATCCGTTGCCGGTCTGGCCCATCAGCGGCAGCAGGTCGATCTGGCGGTTCCATTTGTAGCCGTCGTTGACCTCGCGGTTCATGTGGATCGCCAAGCTCGGGATGATCGCCACGGGGCGCTTGAAATCGACGAGAACCGCTTTCGGCTCGAGCGGATCGCGGCCGGCCAGGGCGACGCGGCCGGCCATCGAGAGCGGCCGGTCCATCCAGGTGCTGAGAATGGGGCCGCCGTACACTTCGGTGTTGAGCTTGATGTAGGCGTCTTCCGCAACCATCTCCGGAGCCGGCTTCACGCGGAAGCAGGGGGTGTCGGTGTGGGTGCCGACCAGGCGGAAGCCGGTCTCAGCCGGGTTGCCTTTTCCGACGACGAAGGCAAGCAGGGCAGTATTATTTTTTTTCATATAATACTTCCCGCCTTTTTTCAACCCCCAGGCATCGCCCTCCGAAACCTCCTGGAAACCGGCGTTGTTCAGCCGTTTCGCCGCCGCCTCGACGGCGTGAAAGGCGGTCGGTCCGGCCCCGATGAAGCCGATCAGATCCCGGGCAAAGGCGTGGGCAGTTTTCATCACATTCCTCCAGGGTGTTTTCGGCCATGATACAGACGAGCCGGATTCCGGTCAAACGGAACGGGCGGGCCCAAGGGCCCGCCCGTCGTGGGTGACGAATGATCTTACAGCTTGCGGTAGACCACGACCTTCTCGTAGGTCTGGAGGCGGAAGGCCTTCGTGACGTTGTAGAGGGTCTCTCTCGCGCCGATCAGCAGGGCGCCACCGGGGGCGAGAATGTTGTAGATGTTTTCCGAGAGACGTTCCTTCTGTTCCTGGGAGAAGGCCGAGAAGACGTTCCGGCAGACGATCACGTCATACGGGCCCATGTCTTCCGTCTCGGCGGTCGAGGCGGCGTTCACATACTTGAACTCGACGAGGTTCTTCACGTCGTCCTTCACGCGCAGGTCGCCGCGGTCGTCTTCGAAATAGACATCGATATATTTCTGATCGACGTGGCGCATGATCTCGCGCTTGAAGATGCCGCGCTTGGCGGTGTTGAGACAGATGTGGGAGATATCGACACCGGCGACCGAGATCTTGACGCGGTCGGTGTGGATGTCCTCGAGGATGTTCATCGCCAGCGAGTAGGGCTCGGGGCCATACGAGCAGCCGATGGACAGGATGCGCAGCGTCTTCACGCCGGCCTTCACCCGCTCCTCGATCAGCTCGGGAATGATCGTCCCGACGAGGACCTTGTTCTGCTCCGGCTCGGCGAAGAAGCCCGTGCGCGGGTCGGTGATGGTGTCGTACAGCGAGATGAACAGGTTCTGATCATCCGCCCCGTACCGCAGGGCGTGATAATATTCCATCCACGATGTGATGTAGAACTTGCCCAGGTTGCGTTCGAGCGCGCGCTCCAGACTCTTCTGTTCGGGCAGCCAGATGCCGCATTTCTCGGCCACGATGTCGCGAAGCAGGATCGCTTCCTCGATCGTCATCCCGTTGCCCTCCGCCTTCACGGCGGCGGCCTTTTCCATGCGGCGCAGCTCGCGGGGGGTCGCGACGGCGCGCAACACGCTTTCCAGCATCGGATGCTTGTTCAGGCCGAAGGCCGCCAGGAAATACTGCTTGATCCAGGGGTTGCCGAGGAACAGCGCCTTCAGCTTCGCCTCGAGATCGGGCACCTGGGGGTTGTCGAAACCGATGAAGAACTTCACGGCGGCAACGTTCAGGTCGCGATCGGCGTGCTCGAGCAGCGCCAGGGCGGCGTTGATGGCCTTCTTGTCGCTGATGCGGGCGAGGGCGAGCAGGGCCTTGGACCGGACGCCGTTGTTGGCGTCGGACTCGGCGATCCGGATCAGCGTGTCGACCGCCTTCTGGCTCTTGATCTTGCCGAGGGCCTTCACGATCTGGTACCGGACTTCCCAGCGGGTGTGGTCGAGATACTTGCGGAACGTGTCATCGAGCGAGCGGTCTTCGAGCTCGCTGAGGGCCACGACGGCCAGCTTCGCCACATTCGAGTTCGAATCGCCGATCAGGGGAATGAAGAACTGCTTCAGCTCCTTGCTGCGGAACGCGCGCAGGGCCGAAAGGGCGGCGATGCGGATCTGCCAGTCGTCATGCTTGAGGAGTTCCTTCAGCGGGAAGATCGACTTGAGATCCTTCATGTTCTCGAGCGACTGACAGGCGTTGACGACGACGCGCCACTCCTTGTCCGCCAGCTTGTGGATCAAGGAATCGACGGCCAGGGCCGAACCGCACTGCCAGATCGTCTTGGTGATCGTCTCGCGGATGCGGGAGTTGTCGCTGTCGAGCAGTTCGAGCAGCTTGCGGGTGATCTCGGGATCCTTGCGGGCCGCGAGAACCGAGGCCGCCGCCTCGCGCACGTCGCCGTAAGGGTCGGTCAGCAACAGGTTCATCAGGGGCTCGACGACCTGGGGGGACGCGGCGCCGCGCAGCGAGAAGGCCGCTTCGCGCCGCACGTGGCCGTTGATGTCCTTGAAACAGCCGATCAGCGCCGAAATGGCCCCGTCGTAGGTCAGCATGCTGCGCAGGCTGACGACGGCATTGCGGCGGACCACCTCGTCGGCATCGCCGAGAAGCTCCTTGAGGGCCGTGAACGCCGCATCCGACGGCACGGCACCCAGCGTGCGGGCCAGGGCCTGGCGGACGGCATCCTCCGGGTTCCGGCAGAACAGCGACAGCGCCTTCGGGGCGTCCGGGCTGGGAATTTTTTCGAGCAGCTCCATGATCCGGACGATCACGGGAGGAGCCATCCGACCGATCGCATCGAGAGCGGGCCTGACCACATCCTTGCCCAGCGCCAGCAGGCCACGGAACGCGATGTCGGCGATATCCGCCTCGGGGCTCTCGAGCGCCGCGAGCAGTTCCTTGATGTAGGCGGGATCCTTGACGGCCGCGGCGATCCGCACGAGATGGCCGTATTCCGCCGTGTCATGTCCTTCGAGCAGATTGAGCAGAATCGGCTGGAGCGCCTTCTTGTCGATCTTCGCGGCGCTGCCGGGATTGGCGTCCTCGATCTGGGAGAGCGATTTGAGGATCAGCCGCCGTGTTCCGGCGTCCTCCTCTTTCAGGAGCTTCTTCATCAGAGGCTCGACGCAGTCCGGATCCTCCATGGCGCCCATTGCGCCGATGCCCGAGAAGTACTCGAGCACGTCTTCCGACTCGATCGAGCCGCTCACGACCGGGAACACGTCCTTCACGGCGATGTTCCCGAGCGCCTCAACGATCGAATACTTGAGGATATCCGTCTGGTGGTAGGTGTTCACCAGCGTCTTGACGGCCTTGGGGTCCTGGATCTTGCCCAGGGCCTCGACGGCCGTGGTCTTCACGTTGTCGTCGTCATGGGCGACATACCCGAGAACCGTATCGGTGCCGGCCGGCGAACCGATGTTGCCGAACACCACGAGAATCTGGATGACCTCGTCGATGTCGGAAGCGGCTTCGATCGCCTTGATCAGATGCGGCACGGCCATCGGCCCGAAATTCTTGAGAATCGTCATGCCCGCGTTGCGGGTGTTCAGATCCGAGCCGCGGATGACGGGCAGAAGCGCCTGGATGACGGAAGGGTGCCGCATCGAGGAGAGCACGTCCATAGCCGTGTTCTGGACGCCCTTGTTCGCGTCTCCGAGCGCCTCGCACAGCGCCTCGGCAACCTCTTTCTCGGGATACGGCCGCAGATCGCGGACAGCCCGGCGCCGGACGGACGGATCCGTGTCGTGAAGCTTTTCGAGAATCGCAGCGTAGGGGGTGGTCATTTACTTGTCCCCCTTTCCCGGAGTGCCGGCCTTCTTGTTGATGAGCCGGTCGACCTCCTGCAGCATCAGGTCGGGCTTGATGGGCTTCTGGAGGAACGAATTGGCGCCCAGCGTGAGCCCCTTCATGACCATATCCCGCTTGCCCTCGGTTGTCAGGATGATGATCGGGATGTGCTTGAACTTCTCGTTCTCTTTCACCTGGGTGATCAGCTCGAAGCCATCCATCCCGGGCATGTTCAGATCGGTGATGATCAGGTCGACCTCCGCCTTCGACATGGCCTCGATGGCCTCGATCCCGTTGTTGGCCTCGAGCACTTTGTACCCGGCCTTTTCGAGGGGGAAACATGCCACCTTGCGGAGCATCAGGGAGTCTTCAGCCACCAGAATCGTTTTGGACATTCCAGGAGTCCTCCGGATGATTTGCGGTCTAGAATCCGGAAGATTATAGCGAGACCCCCCGGGAAATTGCAAACTTACCGGAAAATTTTACCCCCGGGTGTTGTCGAGCAGGGCCTTCAGATGCCTGCGCGTTTCGCCGGCAACCCCGGTGTCGAGGCCGGCCTGGGCCTCGGCCCGGGCCGATCGCAGGTCACGCCGCTCGAAATGATACAGCGCCAGGTAGAGATGGGCCCGGGCCGAGAGGGGGCTGCGCTTCAGCTCCTCCCGCAGGGCGCTGATGCCGTATCCGGCCGCCACCGCGGATGCCCGGTTCTCGCCCGCCGCAGCAAGGGAGGAGGCGATCGCGAGATACGCCCGGCCGATCTCGGCCAGGTCGCGGCTTTCCATGTAACACCGCAGGGCCGCGAAGAAGGAGCCGCGCTTGAGATGCCGCTCCCCGATCAGATTCACCGCTTCCGGAGACGCCGCCGGGCTTCCGGGAAGCGCCAGCAGGCCGGCGAAATCGATCGCAGGCCCACCGGGCCGCGCCGCCGCCTCGCCGTCCGCGATGATCCGCTGGCAGACCGAGCGCAGACCGGAATCCTTCACCGTGGGAAGCTGTTTCTTCAGCCGGGCCAGCCCGCCCTGCAAGTCGCCCTGCGCGAAATCGACCAGCGCCGAGACGATCGTGATCCGCGGATCCCCCTTGTTCAGCCGCGCGGCCGCTTCCAGAGAGGCTTTCGAAGCCTCGGGATTGAACCGGGCCGTCAGATGGAACCGGGCAAGATTGAACTGCGACTCGCCGTCGTTGGGGAAGCGGCGCACCATGCCGACCAGCGTCCGCTCGGCCCCGTCGAAATCACGATTCTCCATCTGCGCTTCCGACAGCAGGCGGGCCGCAAGCAGGTCGCCCGGCATCGCCTGGACCACCTCGCTCAGGATGCGGGCCGCCACGGCGTAATGCTCCGCTCCCATGGCAACGCCGGCAACGATGCGGGCTACGTCGACCGGGCCGGTGGCATTCTGGGTCTTGTTGTAGATATCGAGGAACGAGAGATACGTCTGGCGCGACAGGAGCGGCTTGACCTTGATCAACTGTTTCCCGAACCCGGTGATGTCGGCCTTGTAGAGCGAAAGCAGGCTTTTGTGGATCTGCACTTCGAGGAACCGTTTCGTCTCACGCCCCTCGATGGCCAGCCCCTCGGCCCGGTCGAGATACTCCTCGGCCCGCTTCAGTTCGTCCTTTTCAAGACAGTAGGTCGCATAATTGAGCACGATGGGAAGCGAGTCGCTGGCCGCCTGCATGAAATCCGAAACCCGCCACCCGTTCGCCACGACGGCCGCCGGAGGAGCCGGGATTTCCGGGACCCGAGCCGCCTCGGGCCGGGCGGGCGCCGGCGCCGGGGAAGCCTCTTCCCCAACTGCCGCAGCCTGCTTGACGGGAAGCGGCTGAAACCCGGCCGGAACGAACTCGCGGGAAGCGGCGGCAGGCGCCTGGACCGGCTGCACGGCACGGGTTCCGGACATGCTCCCCGCAGGCTTCGAGACCGGGGAACGGGCTCCGGCAGCCGCCATCGTCACGGAGGGATAAGCCGCATCGGCATCGATCCCTTCCACGGTCTTTGCGGCAATGCGTGTTTCTGGCGCCGGCGACTTCGTGCGACCCTGTGCCGCCGGCCGGATCGATCCGAGCAGCGCAGCCGCTTCGGCGTGGCCGGGCTGGACCTGGAGAATCCAGTCGAGATGCTTCTGCGCCTCGGCACGCCGCCCCGTGGCAATCAAAGCCTTGGAGAGCAGGACCCGGGCAGGAATATTCTGCGGAGACTGTTCGAGCAGATACTGGAACTGCGGGAGGCTCTCCTCGGTGCGGCCCGCCTCCACCAATGCCTGGGCAAGCCGGTACCGCGACCGGAGGTGATCGCCCCGGATCGAGAGAGCCGCCTGATACAACGCGATGGCCCGGTCATACTGGCGCGCGGACAAAGCAGCCTCGCCGGCCTGGAACTGTTCGAGACAGGCCTGGTTGACATCCCGTGCCCCGGCGGCGGACGCCGTTCCCCAGAACGTATCCCCCATACCGAGAATGATGCTGAACCCGCCTGCCATCAGAACCAGGGACAGGAATCGCCTGGACATGCTTTGCCTCCATATACGCCTGCTGGTTTTTCTCTTCCCCCTGTATATCGGCAACCCAGCCTGGCATCCTGAGCCGCGACTCCGAAGCCCTCCCGGACACCGCCCACACAGCGGACGGGGGTGTTCATATCGCCCCAGTCTCCGGTGTTGGAATCGTCCTTCCCGGTGGCACGACGGAACGATCGTGATATACTGGCTGCGATGCGATTCTGCGCCCATCTGCCTCCCACCGTTCCGTTCCCGCGGCCGCTCCTCCTGCTCTGGCTCCTGCTGGCCGTGCCGCTGGCATGGTCGGTCGGCGTCGATGCCGACCTGTTCTTCCATGTGCTGACGGGACTGCGCATCCTGGCCGACGGCGCCGTCCCCCCCGTCGACGCGTGGTCCTTCACCGCGGCCGGCAGCCCCTGGATGAACCACCAGTGGCTCACGCAGCTCCTGCTGGGCTGGCTGTGGCAGAACGCCGGCAACCCCGGCCTTCTCCTCTACCGCATGATCGCGTTCCTTGGAACCGCCTGGGCCCTGGGCGCCGCCGTCTGGAAACGGTGCCCGGACCCCCTCTGGAGCACGGTTCTCTTCGCCTTCCCGCTCGCGTTCTACGCCCAATTGATCAACCTGCGCCCCCAGAGCGTCACGTATCTCGGAACGGCCCTGGTGCTCCTGCTGCTGACCGACCTGCGCCGGCGCCGCGCCTGGCCGGCCCTCGCGCTCATCCTGCTTTTTCCCCTCTGGGCGAACATGCATGCCGGCTTCCTCTTCGGCCTCGGCATCGCCGCTGCCGGCGTTCTCGCGCTGCACCTCGACGGAACGCTGAACCGTTTCCCGACGCTTCTTCTGCTCGGAGTCCCGGCGCTGCTCACCCTCGCGAACCCCGAAGGCATATATCTCTGGCAATATATTTTCAAGGAGTTCGGGGCCCCGCACATCGACCTACCCGAATGGAATCCGCCTCAGGGAATCCTGCTCTACATCACTCTCGGAACACTGATCCTCCCCCTCCTTGCCGCCTGGAAACGACGCTCGCCGCCGAGTCTCGACGAGTGGTTCGGCCTCCTCTGCTCGGTGTTCATGACCCTGCGGGGGGCACGTTTCATCATCTTCGCGGTCATGTTCGCCGCGGTCACCCTCGCCACCGCCCTCGGTTCCCGCTCCGAACCCGGGAGCACCACGCCCGCCCCCGTTTCCGGAACCTCGCGATACCGCCTCGTTTCGTTCTGTTTCGCCCTGATCTGCATCATCGCGTTTCTCCGACCGTTCATGGGCCTCCCCGGCAGGATCCCGATCGATGCCGCGCGGTATCCCCTCGGCTCGGTGAAATATCTCCGCGAAACGTCAGGCCAGGCGCGTCTCTGGACCCCCCTGGGCTGGGGAGGGATCGTGCTGTTTCACCTCTCGGACCGGATCAAGGTCTCCCTGGACGGCCGCAACACCACCGTGTATCCCATCGATTTCGTGGTGCGCCAGGCCCGCGCCGGCGCCGAGGGAAACGCCAGCGCGGTTCTCGATCTCGCCCCGGATCTCATTCTGACGGAAACGGGCGGCCCGCTGGATCGCGCCCTCCGTCTTCACTCCTCCGTGACATTGATCCAGAGCGACTCCGTCGGTTCGCTCTTCGCCAGAACCGGCTTTCAGATGGCCTCCGGAACCCCCGTACCCCCGCCAGCCCTGGAATTTCCCTGGTGAAGCACCTCCAAAAAATATCCCTTCACTTTTCGCCTCCCGGTGCCGATATTTTCTATAGATAGGGCAAAAAATGCCCAGATGACATGGATGTAAAGGGAGTTGTTGGATATGGTCGACTCGATCAAGGGTCCCGGTGGGAAAACCATCATCGTCACGCATTCCAAGCCGAAGGATGCCGCCGAAAAACCGAAGGAAGGCTCGTTCGACAAAGCCCTCAAGTCGAAATCCCCTTCGGAAAGCGCCTCGACGCCCCGCGCCGCCAATCTGCCCGAAACCCAGCCCGCCACGCTCCTGAACCAGGCGAAGCTGCTTCACATGCAGCGGCTCGAGGAGATCACCCGGCAGATTCACGACGGCACCTACAAGCTGGTCGATCCCGCCGTCCTCGCCGATCGGCTGCTGGAAGTCATGACCGACAAGAAAACGCGCGAAAAGTTCCTGCGCAAATTCCTCAACGACGAGGCGGAGCTCGCCCGCGCCAAGGGAAAACCGCTTTCGGAACTGGATCTGAAGAAACTGATCTTCATGGTCAAGGGCAGCGCCGACGAGCAGTTCGACGACCCCGAACTCGAGGCCCTGCTGAAAGAACTGAGCTGACCCCACCCACAACGCCGGACCGACCCACACCGAAGAGAACCGCCCCGAAGCTCGAGGCTCGGGGCGGTTTTTTCCTGAACGGAACGCAGGCCGGCGGCTATCTGGTCGAACCCGCCGTGAACGGATTTCCCGGGGCGGTTTCCCCTTCGTTCACCGTCACGCCCTGATCGGCCGTATCACTCCCGGTCTTCACTTCCGGAACGGCCACGGCGGCCTTCGGGGCCTTCCGGGCGGCGAGAAACTCCATGACGCCGTTGCCCTTCCCGAGGTAATACATCATGTCGGCATCGGTGAGCTTGCCGTGGGTCGCTTCGTTCAGAATCGCCGCCAGCGCCTTCGCATCACCGGGATTCTTCTCGACATACCCGCGCAGCATCATCTTGGTGGTGCGCCAGTAGATGTTCGTATCCTTGAACGCCGCGAACACCTTCTTCCGGCCATCAGGAAGCTCACTCGACATGCGATAGAAAATGTTCGCCACCACGCCCTCGACGTTCATCAGATCGCGCCCCGTCAGAGAGGCATCCGTCGCATCCACCCGCGTGTATTCGCCGTTCCCCTTCTCGATCTTGACGGTCTTGATCGCGTTCTGGATGCGGCTGCGCTCGGAGGGGAAGTCGAGCATCTCGTTGAACTCGGCCCACCCTTCGACGAACGCCGAGCGTTTGTGGGTCAGCTCGTTGCAGGAGTGGCGGCCGTCCTTGCCGTAGGGTTTGATGAACTCCTTCACGGTGCGGTCGCACGAGTGGGAGAACTCGTGGACGAACGTCGCCTGGGCGTCCTCTTCACTGCCGGCATAGTTGAAGAAGTTCGAGCTCATCTGGATCATCCGCCCCGTCGAACAGGGCCAGAAATCGTTCTCGACCTGCGGATACTTCTTCGCATCGTCGAAGCCCGTCGTGTCGGACAGCGTTACGGCGATCTTCGACCGGTAGGAAACGGACATGCGCTCTTTCACCGCCTGGGAGCGTGAATGCCGGTAAACGGCCAGCAGGGCTTTCTGCCCATCCGTCAGCTTCGACAGATCGCCGCTCTTCGCGCCCATCAGTTCGAGCAGGTGCGCTTCGCTTTTCACCTTCGTGCGCTGAAGCTTGTAGGCGATATTCGCGTCTTTCTCGGAGTACCAGCGCTTTTCCCCTTCGCCCGGGAAATACGTGCGCGAAAGCTTCTCGAACGTGCCGGCGATCTTGTTCCCGACGTTTTTCACGAAGGCTTTCGTCTTGTCCCACCAGCCTTCGGGCTTGGGATCGTTGATCTGCTCGACCGCCTCGATGCGCTGGTAGTAGAACTCGAACTCGCTTTCGGCGGCGCGCGCCACGACCGGATTCCACAGCAGGAAAGCCATGGCGGCCAATATTATACCATAACCAATTTTTTTCGCCCTGCCCGTCATACGTTTCTCCTGGCTCACCGGATCGGCCATCCGGGAATGGTGCTCACTTCGAGGTCTGGAACGGGTTGGTTCCCGTGCCGTTCACGGTGACGCCCGTATCGTTGCTGCTCGTCCCGTCGTTCGCCGTAGAGGAGGCGGCCGGCGCCGACGTGCGGGCTTTCCGGGCGGCCAGCCAGGCGTCGACGCCGGAGCCGCTGCCCACCAGGGCCTTCAACTCGGCATCCGACAGCTTCCCGAGGGTGTTCTTGTCGATCGCCGCCAGAACGGCAGCGGCCTGGTCGGGATTCTGCTTCACGAACTCGCGGGTCACATGCTTGAGCGAATGGAACGGCTGGTTCGACCCGGCGAACGCCTTGAACACTTTTTCCTTCCCGCCGGGAACGGTGGCGACGATATCGAAGAGGATCAGGGCATTGATTCCCTCGACGGCAAGAAGGTCTTTTCCCGTGAGGGAAGCCGCCGGATACTCCTTGTAGTTGCCCTTGCGATCCTCGATCCGGATCGTGCTCACCTGCCGCCGGTATTCGTCGGCCTTGTCCGTGACGCTGATCTCGTTGAACATGGCCCAGCCTTCGATGAACGCGACGCGGGATGTCGTGCGCTCATCGTTGTAATGCGTGCCGTCGGCGCCATACAGGAATCCGCCCTGCTTCACGAAGGTTTTCACGCCCTCGTCGAGCAGGCCGGCCGGAATCGCGCGATCGAGGGTGTGGGAGTATTCGTGCATGAACAGCCCCTGGGCCTCCTTCTGCCAGTCGCTCCCTGCGAAGGACTGGGAGTTGAGCTGGATCGAGCCGAGCGACATCGGCCAGAAGTCCTTTTTGAGCGCCGCTGCCGCCATCAGTTTCTTGTCGCCGCCGTAGCCGTTGACGATCCTGTCGGCCGCCGTCAGATCCGTCAAAAGAACACTCGTTTTCTTCTTGTACCCGTAGGCGGCACGTTCTTTCACCGCCTCGGATTTCGAATACCGGTATGACTCGAGCAGGCCGCGCTGGCCGGTCGTGAGGGTCGACAGATCGCCGTTCTTCACGCCCATGAGCTCGAGCAGGTGAGCCTCGTCCCGCACCTTGACCCGCTCGACCTTGTAGGAAACCTTCTCGTTCTGCACAGAACGCACGGTTCCGGAATAATCCCCCGGGAAGAAGCGCATTTTGGCCTGATCGACGACCATCTCGACGCGATCGACCACCTTCTTGCCGAAGTCGATGGCCTTTTCCCACCATTTCCGGTTCTGGGCCGGCTCTTCCTTGAACTCGATCGCCGTGACTTTCTGGTACACGAATTCGAACTCCGGCCCGGCCGCCACCGCTGTGGCACAGACGAACAGGGCGAGGATGACCGGGATCATCCGGCGGATCAGGAAATTCCTTTGTGTCGTCATGGTGTTCCTCCTTGGCGCCGAGCTGTGGGGTTCAGCGATTGGTTCCGGTCTTCAGACCGAGGTCGAGGCGGGTCGCATCGGTTTGGACGGCCCCGGAGTTTCTATTGCGGATCATGATGTCGATCAGCCGCTGGCGTTCGCTCTCATCCGGATACTTCCGTGCGTCGCCGAGCGCTCGTTCGAGCTGTTTGTAATCGGGACGGTAGACAGCGCGCAGACGGATCCATGAGCCGCTGGCATCGGCCGGGCGGCCGGTCCTGCCGAAGCTCAGACGGAATTTTTCCGGGCGGCTTGCATCGAGGATCTCGATGGCAGATGTGGCGGGGGAGACGGAGAGATCCTCGGAACTCTCGAAAAACAGCTTCACCTGGACAGGCGAACCGATGCGCGGCTCGACGGTTGCTTCGATGTGGGTCTCGTCGAGCTGCTTCAGCTCGAGGGCAATATTGGCAGGAAAGGCGTAATGGGTGACGGAGCCGGCAGCAGGGTTAGGAAACCCTGTGCAGATAGCCAGCGCCGCCATCATCAGAATCCGTTTCATCAGACAGGAACCTCCGGTAACAGTCGCTATCTGTTCATTATACTGAAAAACCCGGGCCTGGTTTTCTGTTTTCTCTGTACCGGCCCGGCCCGAGCCCATCGGATTCCGCCGAGATCCCTGATGGCATCCCGCTTTCTCAGCCACGCGACGTTCCCCTTGACAACCCCCTTTATACATAGTAATATTGCTATATATGAATATTTCTTCATTTCAACTGACGGAAGCGGCGCTTCCCATGATCGCCGACACCCTCAAAGCGATCGGCCACCCCCAGCGGCTGAGGCTCCTCGAAGCCCTCGCCGATGGCGAAAAGCCCGTCGGAAAGCTGGCCGAACTCCTCGGCCTGCCTCAGGCAATCGTCTCGCAGCAGCTCCGCATCATGCGCAACAGCGGCGTGGTCCGACAACGCCGGGTCCGCACGAACTCTCTGTATTCCCTCGCCCACGAAGGGCTGATCCAGCTCCTCGGCTGTCTCACCAACTGCCAGAACCACTGCCTGCCGGCTGGGCGCTCCGCCCCGGATCGCAACCCCGCCGGCCAACCCCAACCCAGGAGGAAAAACTCATGACTCGACGACTGGTGGTCATCGGCGGCGTTGCCGGCGGCGCTTCCGCAGCGGCCCGAGCCCGGCGCCTCGACGAACAGGCGGAAATCATCGTCCTCGAACGCGGTCCGTTCGTCAGCTTTGCGAACTGTGGCCTGCCCTATCACATCGGAAACGTCATCAAGGAACGGGACGATCTGGTCCTTCAGACGCCCGAATCCCTGAAAAAGCGGCTCGGCCTCGACGTGCGCACCCTCCACGAAGCCATCCGCATCGATCCGAAGAAAAAAGAAGTCACCGTTCGCGATATCCAGGCCGGACAAGAGTATTCCCTCACCTACGACAAGCTGATTCTCGCCCCCGGCGCCGAGGCGTTCAAGCCCCCCCTGCCCGGAATCGATTCCCCGCGCGTGTTCACGCTCAAGACGATTCCCGACATGGACGCGATCATCGCCCACCTCGAGAAAAACCCGGTCCGGCACGCCACCGTCATCGGCGGCGGCTTCATCGGCATCGAGGCGGCCGAAAACCTCCGGCACCGCGGCCTCGCCGTCACCCTCGTCGAGCGCGAGAAACAGGTCATGCCGCCCCTCGATGCGGAAATGACCGCCCCGCTGCACCAGCATCTCCGGTTCAACGGCATCGATCTGCGCCTCGGAAGCCAGGTCTCGGGAATCGCCGACGCCGGCGGCAGGCTCGCTCTGCAGTTCGCCGAAGGCGCCCCCGTCGAAACGGATCTGATCATCCTTTCGATCGGTGTCCGGCCCGAGTCGAAACTCGCAAAAGAGGCAGGGCTGACGCTCAATGCCCGCGGCTCGATCGCCGTCGACCGGCGCATGCGCACCTCCGATCCCGACATCTTCGCCGTGGGCGATGCCGTCGAATCCTTCGACCGCATCACCGGCGATCCCTCCTCGGTCCCCCTCGCAGGCCCCGCGAATCGCCAGGGCCGCATCGCCGCCGACAACGCGATGAGCGACGCCGCCGTCGAATACCGGGGCACGCTCGGCACCTGGATCGTCAAGGTGTTCGATATGACCGCGGCCCAGACGGGGCTTTCCGAAAAGCAACTGAAGCGGCTTGGCAAGCCTTACGCCAAGGCCTACACCCACCCGGCCAGCCATGCCGGCTACTATCCGGGCGCGGTGCCGATGTCGATCAAACTCCTCTACACCCCGGAGGATGGACGCGTTCTCGGCGCCCAGATCGTCGGCAGTGACGGCGTCGACAAGCGCATCGACGTCATCGCCACGGCCATCGCGGCAAAGATGACGGTCGAGGATCTCGTGCACCTCGAGCTCGCGTATGCACCGCCTTACGGCTCGGCCAAGGATCCGATCAACATGATCGGCATGGTCGCCGAGAACATCCGGAAAAACCTGTACCGGCCCGTCCAGGTCGATGAACTCCCGGCCCTCGATCCCCAGAAACACGTTCTTCTCGACGTCCGCACGTCAGGCGAGCACGAAGCCGGTCATATCCCGGGCTCGCTGCTGATCCCCGTGGATGAGCTGCGGGAGCGGCTCAGCGAGCTTCCGAAGGACCGGGAGATCATCGTCTACTGCCAGGTTGCCCTGCGCGGCTACTTCGCCCAGCGCATCCTTTCCCAGAGAGGCTTCAACGCCCGCAATCTCGTCGGCGGCTTCAAGACCTGGACGCTTTATCACGAGGATGCACTCCGTGCCTCACCCACCCCCAGGCCGATCCAGGAGACCTTCTGCAGCACCCCGGCCGCCACACCCACCTCGGGCGGTGAAACCTTCGAACTCGACGCGTGCGGCCTCCAGTGCCCCGGCCCCCTGATGAAAATGCGCGATCGCGTCGAACAGCTGAAAGCCGGCCAGTATCTCAAGGTGACGGCCACGGATCCGGGATTCCCGGCCGATGCCGAAGCCTGGTGCCGCCGTTCCGGCAACAAGCTCGTCCAGAAGGGCGGCGAAAAGGGCCGATACTCCGTCATCATCGAGAAGACCGCGGAAGCCCTTTCCCCGGCGATTGCCTGCGCAACCCCGTTCCTGGCCGGCATGCAGGGGAAAAAGCGGCTGACGATGGTCGTTTTCAGCGGTGATCTCGACCGGGCCTATGCCACGTTCATCATCGCCAACGGTGCAGCAGCGATGGGAATGGAAGTGACCCTGTTCTTCACCTTCTGGGGCCTCAACATCCTGCGCCGCAAGGACGCGCCCGTCGTCGAAAAGTCAGTGCTCGAATCGATGTTCGGGATGATGATGCCGCGCGGTGCCGAGGCGCTCGGCCTGTCGAAAATGCATTTCGGTGGCGCCGGAACACTCATGATGAAACACGTGATGGACCAGAAGAAGGTCGCCCCCCTGCCCGAGCTGATCGCATCGGCCCAGAAATCCGGCGTGAAGATGGTCGCCTGCACGATGAGCATGGATGTCATGGGCCTGAAAAAGGCCGAACTCATCGACGGAATCACGGAAGGCGGCGTGGCAGCCTACCTCGATTCGGCCGCCGACTCCACCATCAACCTGTTCGTCTGACCCATCCTCTCAGGAGACGGGGCACGATCGCGGCCCCGTCTTTTTTTGTCCGTTCATCCCGTCAGAATCAGGCAGAATCTCGATTCTTCAGAAGCCTCGGGAAGAAGAAAGACCAGCGAAGCCACGGAGAACGGGCCATTCCTGAAGATGCCCCCCGATGAACACGGCTTCAATCGGCCGTCGGGGATGGGAGATTCGCTGAAATCAGGGGTGACCACGAGAAAAGAGGCAAGCGATGTTGCACTCATCGGCTTTTGGAGCAGGCCATGGGGTCACACCATGCTCTTTTCGGCCTGCCAAGCGTTTGTCAAGAGGGCACAGGAAATAACTTTTCCACCCCACCGTACCGCATGAATGGCTTATCCCCATGGTTTTCCACATTTTCCACCAGAGGCGGTTGTACCCCTCCATTTTCCCTCACATGCACGCTTGAAGCCCTGCTCGTGGGTTATCGCGGTTGCATTGATGCCTCTTTTCCCGATCATGCGCCGTCATTCGGGGTGCCCCTCGACATGCTTTTATTTATCCGTTTTCTGATAATTCAGCTATTGAGGTAGCGTCTCCTCTTGCGCGAACAGGTGTTCATGGGCTTTTCGAAGAAAGCTTCACTCATTCGCCCTCTTCAGAAAAGGATTTGAAGGCGATTTCATCCTGCCATGGCAGGAAATTCCCGGCAGTTCCGGGGATTCAGGCCGAAGGCTCCTCGCCGGAAGGATCGCTCCCATTCCCCCGTTCAACATTCACGACATCGCCGCCAAACAGCTCCAGGGCATCGGCAACTGACGGCTTGGCAATGACCTTGTTGCGCGCCTCCTGGTCGATGCGGGCAATCTGCTTGGCGTGGTTGGCTCCGGCCGGGGCCTCAGGTGCATTCGATGCCGGAGCGGGGGCTCCCGTCGCGGGAGTCTGCCTGGAAGACAGATCCTGCGGATACTTGATGACGAACGTCGTTCCGGGGCCGAACAGTTCCGCGAGAAGCGGCTCCATCTGGGACTGGACAGCCGGCTCTCGCAGCCGCTCGAGATGGAACCCGGAGGTGGTGACAGCGGTGACGACGCCATCCTTGAACGAGCCGAAGGTCGCCTGCTGGAGAAACGCCCCGTTCACCCGTGAAACTTTCATGAATCGCGCCTGAAACGCCTGAAACAGGGAAGCCGGCGAGTTCGACCGCGGCGCGGATTCCGGCGCCGGGAGGTCTCCATCCTCGGGAACCGGCCGCAGAGGTGTGGGTGCCGAAGCCGGCTTTTTCGGCGGCTCGGTCCGACCGGCTCCGCCGGGCAGGGCCCGGAGACCGGGAGATGCCGGGGTGATGGGAGCCCGTCCAGCCGGGCTCGCAGGGGCGCCAACCGCCGGGGGGAGAGCCCCGCCCATGAGGCGGCTTTCGACGGCCGCCACGCGGCGCTCTAGGCCTTCGGTGCCTGCCGAGACCTCGCCCATCGCAAGCCGGACGAGCTCGATCTCGAGCAGCAGGCGGGGATAAGCGGAGCTGCGCAGGCTCCAGACGACGCGCTCAAGCCGCACGGCCATGGCCATGAGCAGTTCGGCGCCGATGCCGGTCACCTGGGCGGTGATGTCCTGTGCCTGTTCGACCGGGATCTCGAGAACGGGCCCGGCTTTGGGATCGATCTTGAGGACGAGGCACCGGCGCAGGTATTCGAGCAGATCCCGGCCGATGGTCAGGGTCTCGTGGCCCCGGAAAAACAGCTCGTGGAGCTTGTTGAGCAGGCCCGCCGCATCCTTCGTGAACAGGCACTGGGCGATCTGGCGCAACACGGCATGGCCGAGCCGGCGCGTCATTTCGAGCACCATGTCGAGCGTGACGATGCCGCCCGACATCGAGCCGGTGATCTGATCGAGCAGGCTCAGCGCGTCACGGAACCCGCCGGCAGCGCATTCCGCGATAAGATACAGGGCTTCCTGGCCGATCTCGGGGAAGTTCTGGGGGTCGGCTTCGCGCTCCTTGAGAGCGACTTCGGTGAGCCGCTCGACGATGATCTTGCGCGAGATGGCATGGAAATCGAAGCACTGGCACCGGGACAGGATCGTGGCCGGCACCTTCTGCGGATCCGTCGTTGCAAGAACGAACACGACCCGGGGCGGCGGCTCCTCGAGGGTCTTGAGAAACGCGTTGAACGCGGCTCCCGACAACATGTGCACTTCGTCGATGATGTAAATCTTGTACTGCCCCTCGACCGGGAGGTATTTGACCTTCTCGCGCATCTGGCGGATGTCGTCAACCCCGTTGTTGCTCGCGGCATCGATCTCGACGATATCCATGAAGGTCAGATCCTCGATGCGCCGGCACACGTCGCAGGTACGGCAGGCATCCTTCATGCCGTTGGCGAGGGTGACGGGCTGGCGACAGTTGAGGATCTTCGCGAGCAGACGCGCAGCCGAGGTCTTGCCGGTGCCGCGCGGCCCCGAAAACATGTAGGCATGGGCGAGACGACCGGTCGAGACGGCCGACTGGAGCGTACGGACGATATGCTCCTGGCCGAGAAGCTCGGAAAACGTCTGGGGACGGTATTTCCGGTAGAGGTTCTGTCTCGTGGGCTGACTGCTCATCATCGGTCTCCTGCCGCCGGGCCGTGGCCCGCGGGGTGTGGGAATGCCGTGATCATGATGCCTCAGCCGGGACAGCCGGGCAACAGAAATCGGCGGGCTAAAACAACGAAGGGAAAACGCCGTTTGAAAGCGCTTTCCCTTCGATCATCTGCGAGGTCGTGCACCTGCCCTCGTTCCACGATCAATGGCCCATTTCCTGAACCTTCTGCTCCGGACAGGCACTGCCACATCACCCGAAAGCTGACGTTTACCGTTGCTATCTTCCGATCCTGGCGGGGTTCACGGGCTTTCGCCGTGTGGAACCCGTCCTTCACTACTTCCGGAACAGGCTGGTACCACCAACCAGGTCCTCTGGCAGGGATTCAACCCGCCGGCGGGGATTTGCGGTTTGTTAGAGGACCCCGAGCCCTCCGTCTAGCACGACAGCGGAGAGGGCGAGATTCGAACTCGCGATCCTTTCGGATACGTACTTTCCAGGCACGCGCCATAGACCAACTAGGCGACCTCTCCAAAACCCCACCTGGGGAGTGAAACTTGGGCGGAGAGAGTGAGATTCGAACTCACGAGGCACGCTATCAACGCGCCTACTCGATTTCGAGTCGAGCGCTTTCGACCAACTCAGCCATCTCTCCAAAATAAAACAGCGCGCCTGAGAGGACTCGAACCTCTGGCCACCAGATCCGCAATCTGGTGCTCTATCCAAACTGAGCTACAGGCGCATA
>JAKQOH010000013.1 GCA_029565415.1 Candidatus Rifleibacteriota bacterium
CTCGTCGGCGACGATCTGTTCGTCACCAACGTGAAGCGCCTCGAGATGGGCATCGAGAAGGGCGTCGCCAACTCGGTTCTCATCAAGCTGAACCAGATCGGCACCCTGACCGAGACGATCGAGACGATCGAGATGGCCGAACGCGCCCGCTACACCTCGGTCGTGTCGCACCGCTCCGGTGAAACCGAAGACACCACCCTGGCCGACCTCGCCGTCGCCATGAACGCCGGCCAGATCAAGACCGGCTCGGCCTCGCGCACCGACCGCATCGCGAAATACAACCGCCTCCTCAAGATCGAGGACGAGCTGGGCGAGAATGCCCGCTTCCTCGGCCTGAAGGGCTTCTACAACATCAACAAGCGCTGATCGCCAGAAAAGCGAACGCCCCGGCACCCTCCGTGGTCGCCGGGGCGTTCTTGTACATCCTATATTCCTGCTGCCACCCAAGGACTCGTGATCATTTCAACCCTGATCCGCCCAATGCAGCAAGGGGAAGAACGATTCAGTAGGTGCGATCGAACGAGTCGGCAGGGGTGCCGGCCGGCATCGGGCCGGAAAGAAGCGGCACGGCGGGGGCGGAGGGCATCGAAGGGGCCGGCGCCGGCGTGTCGAGGGAACTCATGTGATCGAGTAGCCGCTGCTTGATCTGATCCGCTTTCAGGCGGGAATCGGGAGTCATGCCGGCGCTCTGGGCACGCGTCAGCAGGCGCTCCATCTTCATGTCGGCATCCCCGGGAAGCGGCTTCGAGGCCGCAATGCCCCCGTCACCGAGCGGGGTGAGCTGGACCTGCATCGGCGGAGCCGGCGGCATCCCGCCCGGAATCATCGGGAACGGTGTGACCACGTCGGGGGCCGGAACGGCCACCTGCGGCGGATTCTCGGCCAACTGCTTCCGGTGCGCCGCCATCGCCAGCTCCCAGGTGTAGACGTCCGGCTCGTAGATGAGCTGCTGCTGGAGCGTCATGCCGTGAACGGCCTTCCGCTTCTCTTTCACGTAAACATCGTGGTTCGATTTTGGATAGATCGAGCTTTTGATCAGATGTTCACTGAAAAACTCCCTCTCGAGAACCTGCCGCGTCGGCCCGTCGGTCACGGCCCGCGCCGGGGCGGTTGACCAGAGAATACAGATCGGCAGCGCCAGGACGGCGACCGGGATGGCGTATTTGAGACGCATTTTCGACCTCCATGTGTACGAGAATCCTGCGACGAGGCAAGAATGTCTGTACCGATCGCACCTTTGTCAAGGACAAAAAAAAGGGGACGAACCACAGAGTCACCGAGACACAGAGATGAGAAGATTCACCACGAAGCCACGAAGACACAAAGCGTGGTTTCTTTTGTATTCTCCAACTTCGTGTCGTGGTGTCCTGGCGGAGAAAGAGCCTCTGCGCCTCTGTGTCTCTGCGGTGAAGGATTCTTCGAATGTTCGTGGTTCGTTCTCTTTTGTGTCTTGGTGCCTGGTATGTGGGTTTCGTCAAAAGAACCGATCCACAGATGACACAGATGACGCAGATGAAATCCTGAGCGTCTTCAACCATGGAGTTTGCGGCGCATACTGGATACAAGGGGGGGGCCAGGCGTTCGTTCCTCTCTGGTTTTTCATCTGCGTTCATCTGCCCTCCATCTGCGGATGCGTTCTTGAATCCGAGGGAAATTTCAACGGAGTATCTTCGTGGTGAAAGAGCCTCTGTGCCTCTGTGTCTCTGTGGTGAAGCGTTCTTCGATCCTCTCTGGGGGCGTTACACGCGTTCAGGCGGGGTTCCCGGAAATGACGATGGGGGCGGGTTCGAAACCCGCCCCCATGCCTGGATCAGAGCTTGTCAGCCGACGGTGACCTGGATCTCGCGGGGCTTGGCCGCTTCGGCCTTGGGCAGCGACAGAACCAGCACGCCATGCTTCAGTTCGGCCGTGATCTTGTCCTGGGCGACGCTTTCCGACAGTTCGAACTGCCGGAAGAAGTTGGTCGGCTCGTATTCCCGGATCAGCAGGCCGTCCCGCTGGGCGGTCGAGGCCTTGCCCTCGATCGTGAGAATGCCGTCTTCGACCTGGACCTTCAGCCCTTCCTTCGTGACGCCGGGCAGATCGGCCAGAACGGTCAGACCTTCGCGGGTCTCGTAGATGTCGACGAGCGGCGTGGCAAAATATTCGCGGTTGCGGGTCACTTCGCGCTGAATGACCGGCGTATCTTTCTTGATTTCGGGAACGGTTTTCTCAGCCATACGTCTTTCCTCCTTCATCAACTGTGCTTGATCTCGATCTGGTGCGGGCGGGCGGCGGCGGCTTTCGGCAGGGTGAGGCTCAGGATGCCGTTCTTGTACTCGGCCGATACCTTCTCCGCGTCGATGTCTACGGGCAGCTCGACGGTGCGGGTGAACTTGCCGGCGGCGCGCTCGCAGCGGTGATAGTCCTCTTCGGGGATGCTCGATTTGGCCTTCTCGCCACTGATCGTCAGGGCGTTTTTCACGACGCTGACCTTGAGGCTCGAGGGATCGACCCCGGGGGCGATGGCTTCGACGAAAACCGTGTTTTCATCGCTGCCGATATTCATCAGCGGGAAGTGCCGTGCCGAGAGACCCGGCAGGAACGCGAGCTTCGGGAACCGGCCCGCCGAGAAGTCCCGCGACAGCTCGCCGAGCTGGCTCTGCAGGTCTTCCATTTCCTTGAAGAAATTCCAGAGATTCATATGTCGTACCTCCTCGTGATTCGAAGTGGTTTTTCAACCTCGATCAACAATAAAGCAACGTCCATGCCAATAGGCGAAAATCCGCTTCAGAAGCCGCGATGGCCAATTCCCTGACGTTCGTGCCGGAGCCCTGCGACGTCGCCGCGACGTCACAGGCGGTGCGAGGGAGGACCTCCTTCTATCCGTGCCTCATGTATCATGTAACCGTTTGGACGTTCGCGCGAATCATGAATTGAGAACCGTCAACGGAGGGATGGAGCCCTATGGCTCTGAAATATTGGGAACAGCGCATCGCGGCGCTTCTCGAGAATTCGCTCGAGGAGGCCGAGGCGAAGGCTGTCCGGGAACATTGCAGAACGTGTCGGGAGTGCGGCGATGCTCTGACTGCCGCAACGCGCGGGCACGAGCTGTTCAAAGGGGCGACCCTGACGGCTTCGGTCGACATCCTTCCGAAGCTGGTCCCCCAGCTTCAGCCCCTTCCCGTCTCCCCGGGAACCCGCCTCCTGCCCTGGATTCTCTTGGCCGCTGCCGCTGCCGTGCTTCTGGCCTGGCTGGTCATTCCGGTGGACCCCGGACGGCCGAACTCCGAAAAGTTCCGCCCCCCGGCGGCAACGGCGCCGGATCAGGAACCGCCGCCCACCGCCAAGCCGTCGACACCCCGCGCGGGCGTGGTGGGAGTTATCGCCCGCCAGATGGAAGGCCGGGAGTCTTCCCCGGAAAACGTGGCGGCCGGCCAGATGCTCGAGACCTCCCCGACGGAAATCGCTCATATCCGTCTGATGAAGGCGGAATACATCGCTCTCCTGCCGGATACCCGGATTCGGCCCCAAGAGAACGGGTTCCACCTGGAGCGAGGAAATATATGGTGTGATATACCATCCCGGCAGGGGATTCCCCCCTTCCGGATCACCACTTCCGAAGGGGAGATCGTCGTGCGGGGAACGAGCTTCGGTGTCGAGGCCTCGCCAGGCACCGTTTTCGTCGATCTGGTCGCAGGGCTTGTCGAGATCTTCGATCCGGCATCCCGGTCGCATCTGCTCGAAGCCGGATCGACCGCAACCCTCGCATCCGGGGCAATCGCCATCTCGGCGACACCGCCGTCACGGGGGCGGCGCTGGAGCGCCTGGCGGCTGCCGAAACCAACGGAAACACCCTCCGATACCATCCGGATCGAAAAGCCGTCGGCCGGTGTTCCGGCATCGGCGAGCGGCTTCGCCGCACCGGCTGATCTCCTTGCAACGCCCCCGAAATCCGGAATGCCTTCGTCCATCCTGGGAAATCACCGCCTTGGGCACTGAAGCGCCACCGCGCAGGGGAGGAACCCCATGATCCGATCCGTCTGTTCCGCGTGTCTCGTCATCTTCACCGTGACTCTGCTTGGCATCGGCGGAACCGTGTCCGCCGGCGAATTGACCGCGATCCTCAACCGTCATCAGGTCGCCAACATCTCGGTCTCTCCGTCGGCCTCGCCGGCGGCGATGAAGATGCGTATTGCCACATATAATATCGCCCACGCGCGCGGCAACAAGCGCGGAGGGCTGAACGAGCTCGGCAACATCACGTATCTGTACGGGATCGGGAAACTGCTGAAGAACGAAAAGGTCGATCTGGTGGGGGTCACGGAAATCTCCAAGTTCGACCTGCGGTCGGGGTTGTACGATCAGGCTTGGCTGCTGGCCCGCATGCTCGGCTTCAAATACGTCATCGGGGAGAATGCCCGGGAGGCCCTGCTGGCGACGAGCCAGGGCAACGCGATCCTTTCCCGATACCCGATTCTCTGGTCGAGGAATCACAAGCTGTACCGGGAATCGACAAAGGAAGAACAGCGCGGCTGTCTGGAAGCCCGGCTCGATCTCGGCCGGGGCCGGCATCTGCGGGTGTTCGTCGCCCATCTGAGCCTCAAGCCGGCCGAGTCGACCCGGCAGCTCCGGGAGATCTGGGGCTTCATCAAGGATCTGAAAGAGCCCGCGGTGCTGATGGGCGACTTCAACTCCTTCCCCGCCGATGCGCGGATCAAGGAGTTGCAGATGCGGATGACGGATATTTCCGCGAACGTGAATACGACCTACATGAACAATCCCGGCGTCAAGATCGATTATCTGTTCGTCCACGGGCCGATCAAAGAGGCCGGCGACGCATGGGTGCGCGGATTCAAGGAGGGGTATTCGGATCACGGTTGCCTGGTGAACGATGTGCTCGTGAACCCCTGAGGGGCGTCACGTGCCGTTCTTCGGCTTCAGTGGCTGTTCCTTCGGATCCGTGAGCTTCGTTCCCATTTCGCGTCGTGCGCGGAACAGCCTGATTTTCACGAGATCCACCGATATCTCGAGGATTTCCGAAATGTCGCGACAGCTCCGGTCCAGGAAGTAATACAGCCATACGACCATCTTGTGGTCGTCGTCGAGCTCGTGAAAACAGGCCAGAACGGCGTTTTTCGCCTCCTGGTGCACGTGAAAATCGAGAGGGTCGGATTCTTCCGGGACGATCGGATCGACCGGATGCCGCGCGATCATCTTCCTGCGCCGGTTGAACTGGAAACAGTGATGGCTCGAGATGCGGAGAAGCCAGTTCACGAAGGGGCGCGCCGGGTCGAACCTCGGAAGGCTTTGGTATACGGCAAAAAATATATCCTGGGTCAGGTCGAGGGCTTCTTCCCTCTGGTGGGTGTAGGACCAGGCCATGCCGAAAATCCGCTGCTGATACTTCTGGACGAGAAGGGCGAAGGCGTTTTTGTGGCCGTTGAGAGTAGCGACGACGAGGGTTTCGTCGCTTTCCGCAGCAGAGGGGTGATCGTTGTTCGTCATCGGCCCAGAAGTGTCACGAGTGCCTCGAGTGCTGGAGTTTCGAGTGTCAGATCCGTCGTCCAGGTATGGGGACAGAGTATCTCAGGGGAATCTCATGAAGCAAGCCGGGAAAGGAGAGGGTCTATGTATCGGCATTGGATCGAGCCGGGGTTCGGTTACAATAATTGCTCTGAAAAATAGTGTAACCGATATCCGCGTCTGCACAATATTCGAATGATTGAACGTGGGCGCAACAATGATTGCCATCTCCCGGGAAGAGGGGTAATCTTTGGGGTGTTGCAGGGCGCGAGACGGAGAACAACGCTCGACCGGGGATGGCGCAACGGACGGTGCGGAGGATGTGGTGAAAAGACGCGTGAGGGACGTGGTGGCTCGTGGGACGCGGTGTCTGCTGGCATGCATGTGCATAGGCCTCGGAACGGCCCCGCCGTTCGGCACGTCGGAAGCGCCTTCCCGCTGATGCAGAGCGGGGCGGTTTCGGCTTCGCTGGCCTCGGAGAGCGCCGTCGAGCTTCATCCGGCAGGGGACCGGTATCTGGTGAGAATGCAGGCTGGTGAATGTCGCATCGGTTCCGCGCGTGAGATGCCTGGCACGAATGTACGAGTGAAGGAGAGAGCGTATGCGCATCAAAGAACGCGGATGGATCTGGGCGGAGCTGCTCGTTGTCCTTCTGCTGACGATGGCCGGCGATGTACTGTTCGCGGGCCAGATATATATCGTTGGAAATAATATTGACCGGGAGGTCGCGCGGGATGCCGGCCTTGCGGGGAGCTACGTCTCGGAGTGCGATGAAATCCCTGCGGGGGCGAATGTCGTGGTGCTCGGCCGGGCGGATGCCGCGGGCGGGGTCGACGAAGCCGAGTATGAGTCGCTTGCCGGCGACGGCTGCCGCTCGATCCGGCTGGGGGCGAAAAACCGGCTCGACGTGAAACAGGCCGCCGCTTCCCTCAAGAAGATGATCGACGCGGGAGCGGATCCGTTTGCTGACGTGAGCCGGACGATGGGGCTGATCGAGGCGTCGCGGGAGTACCCGCTGCTCAGCCAGGCGGAGCTGAACAAGCAGGGAAAAACCTCGCTCAATCCGCAATTCCAGCCGCAGAATCTGTTTCCCCGGGCTGCCACCCCGACCGTCGATCTGAGTCCGGAAGCTTCGTCCCTGGCTTCCAAGCTCGACCGGGACGGCCGGGTCGCCCTGTATATCAACTTCAGCCCGCAGAGTCCCGTCATCAATCCTCGCTCATTCCCGACTCTCCGCCAGGTTCTGGATCTCCTCAAGGCGCGGCCCGCCATGAAGCTCCTCATCGAGGGGCATACCGACAATTACCTGAGCAGCGAGTTCAATCAGACCCTGTCCGAGCAGCGTGCCTACAATGTTCGCCGCTGGCTTGCCGATCGCGGTGCCGTGGCCGGCAATCTCACGTCCGTCGGGTATGGGGAAACGCGCCCGATCGCCCCGAACTTCACATCGGCGGGCCGGGCCAGGAACCGCCGGGTCGAGATCGTGAAGGTTCGCTGATGTCGATGGTTGCCCGCAAGCCGATGCCCTGCGCAGGTTCTCCCAAATCCGGAAGTGCGCTGGTCATCGTCGCGACGGGGCTGATCCTGGTATTCCTCGCGGGAAGCTGGTTTGCCCGGCACATGATCGCGATCCGGAACCAGACCCACCGGCAGGGCAGCCAGCAGCTCACCTGGAACTTCGTGCGGGGCCTCTCGATCCTCGCCGCCCACAAGATCCAGTATGACCTCTTGTCCGGCTCTCCTTCGGATGACCGCCTGAAAACGGCTCTTTCCCTCCCGCTGGACAAACTGCGCGACCTTTCCGCGATCGAGCTTGACCTCGCGGAACAGCCCGGCTCGCTCCGGGGACCGCTCGAACGCCTCGTCTCGCCCGTCGCGGCCCAAGGCAGGATTTCTCATACCATCACCTATACGTTGAATCGGGACGATTTCGAATTCTGCGGGGCGACGGCCTTTCCCCGCGAAAAACGCGGCCTGATCCGGCTCGTGATCGAAACCGAGTTCAAGGGGGAGGCCGAGACTCATCTCTTCGCCATTCCCGTGCGCGTCGCAGCGACGGTGATTCCGGGGATCTCCAAATTCTCCCTTTTCCTCCAGGATGCGACTGACGGCGACGCGGGGGGCAAGAATTCAGGATTATTCAATATAATATCTACAGATATAGATGGAAAGTTGCGGCCGGGCTCTCGTGGAAAGCCGATCGTGCTCGAGAACGGCGATCTGGCGCGAGGGGACATCAAGTGGGAGAACTTTTTCAATAAGCCCGTGGGCCTTGTCTATCTCGGGGGAGGGGATGTCATTCTCAACCTGGCCCGGGGCGAGAGCCGGACAGGGGACTACGGGGAGGCGTTCCATTTCTACGAGGTCAACTACGAGGGATTCTGGGACGGGCTGTATGCGACGAAGATCGGCAACCATCCCACCCATGGGGCCTATGCCCTGATGAACTGGGACAAGGGGATCTGTGACGACTTCGCGACTCCGGAGGCGCGGGAGTGGTGGAGTTTCGTCATTTCCTCCCCTAATGCTGGTGACATGCGGCTCAATTCGGCGCTGAAGCTTTTCGGCACCGACAAGAAGCAGTCCCCCACCCTCGTGCTTGGCCGTGTGTTCCGGGGTCAGATCACGGCGCGGGCGTATAAAACCGCCGACGAGAGCCTGCCTTCCGCATTCTTCTACCATATCGAGGGGCTGGATATGTGGCGCCGCGCTCTCGACGACAATCCCTGCATGGCTGCGGATGACGGGATCAATACGATCGCCCGCTTCGCCCGTGACGTCCTCGAACTGGAACCGGATGCGGCTTCTCTCGAGAAATATCAACAGAAATATGCCAGTGACTATTCCCACTACCCGTACAACTCCTCGCTTGCCTTCTACGCGACCAACAACATGGTTGCCGATGCCCCCTCGAAATTCGGCGGCGAGCTGGGGAAGCGGATGGAGGTCGACCGGACGAACCCCCTGCTCGACACGCTCCCCGCGGAGCTGCGGCCAGTGTTCGGAAACACGTCGACGGTTCCCTCGCTTCTGGCCTGCCTGAAAGGCGGGGATACCGTCGAACGGCGGATGGCCTGGTCGATCGATCTCGCAGGGAAGGCCGGCGCATTTCCCGAGTGTCTCGTTTCCCGCGGGCTGGCCCGCATGGAAGGGGAAACCCTGCATCTGAGCCTGAACGGGTGGATCAGGCTCGAGAGGGTGCCCGGCACCGGCCTTGTCTTCGACCGTCCCGTCGTCGTCGATGGCCCGGGTGGAATCCTTCTCGATCGCGGCTCCATCGTGATTCGCGCGCCGATCGACGGCCGGGGGAATGCGAGCCGTCCCCCGACGATCCTGACGCTCGCGACGTGTGACGGCGACCTGACGGTCGAAACCGAGGGACGGGTCGATGCCGCGCTCGTCGCCCCCGGGCGGGTCTGCATCGGGAAGGGCGATCCCGGCCGGGTTTCCATCTGGGGCAGCGTCGCGGCCGGACGAATGGACCTGAAAACGGCGTCCGAAGGGGCCAGAATCCAGTACAACGCCGCCCTGGCCTGTCTGCCGCCCTATCTGGATGAAACACCCGCGCTTTCCTACAGCGTCGATCCGAACCCGATCCTGGTCAAATGAGAATGAACATGCGCCTCTCTGCGGGAATGGGCATGGTGGAAATTGCTGTCGCGCTGCTGATCGTCGGCCTCGCGATGGTTCCCATCTATTCGATGATCACCCACGGCTCGTCCGGGACGGTTCAGACTAGTCAGGAGGTACAGGCCGCCATCTATGCGAACAACCTGCTCGAAGCCGTCAAAGCCGCGTCGGATTTCGACGACGACCCCCTGCTGCAGCCGTGCGAGTCGAGAGAAGTTCCGGAGCTTCTTGGAACCCAGTCCCGGCGGCTCGAGCCGATACCGATGAATCCTCGGTTCAAACGCTTCCTTTCGGTGGCGGAGGAACGTCCGGATGGATATCCGTATCGCTATAAAATTATCCTCGCCGAGGTGCGATGGGACGGCCCCGGCGGCGTCAAAAGTCTCAGGATTCCCGGACTCGCCTTTGCGGGAGGCCGGCGATGAACGGAAAAACTCACTTCCGACGCGCCTTCACCCTGGTCGAACTCATCGTCGGGGCGATCATTCTGGCGGTGATCATGCTGATGGTCACCCGCCTGATTTCCGGGAGTATGAAGAGTTCGATGAAGGGCTCGTCCCATCTGAACAACATCCAGGCCGCTTCGCTGCTGCTGGCGCGGCTCGAGCAGGACATCCGCCGGGCGACGGAGCTGCAGATCGACGGGGATCAGCTCGAGGTGACCTTCTGGAACGACATCAACCGGGGGGCGCTGATCTCCGAGACGGCCGTCTTCCAGGCACGTCCGGACCGGATCGGCCTCGTGCGGCGTCAGGGGGCCGAGGAGCATCTGTTTTGCCCGGGGCTGATCGTCGAAGCCGTCGGCACGGGCACCCCGATCTTCGCCCCGGCAGGATTTGCTGCAGCGAAGACCGGGGTGCTCGTCAGGCTGAAAATCTCGAGCCCGAAGCATACCGAGCCGTTCGAGATCGAACGCGTGCTGTTCTGTGAAAACGTCGCTTCCAATACGGCCTTGCCGGGGTGGCGCCGCGACGAGCCGGGATCCTGACCGGGGGCGGGTTACAGCGGCTTGCGGCTGATTTCCAGACCGCTCATCGCCGTCTCGCTCACGCCGGACGGCCGGACGAACCAGAGACTCCCCGTGGCCACATCGAACGTGCCGTCCCATTCCCCGATCGGAAGCGAGAGGAAGGGGGATGCGTGGCCTGTGCCATCGACACGCAGAACCGTCATGCGGATATCACTCGAGTCCGACCCGAGATAGAGCTTGCCGTAGGAAATTCCGTCTTCGGGTTCGTTGGCGTCCGGCTCTCCAGGCATCGGAGGATACATCAGGAGCAGGGCCGTCCCGTCGGGCTGCATGCCGATGAGATTCGGAACGCCCGGATCGAGCATGACGCGGCGAGAGGTTCCCGGGGATTCCCGTTGTTCCGACATCTCCGAGCGGGGTGCCACGGGGGTTTCCTCGATGAGAATCCCCTGCGCATCCTGGTCCAGGGCCATCGTGAAGCCGCCGTCGGGCATCGGGACGAACGTGACCGGGCAGGGATACGAGTTGATCAGTTGGCCGTCGGGGCCGCAGACATACAGGGTCTGCGCCGGCCGGTCGTGGATGAAGAAGTTCCCGGTCGGTCCGACGGCGAACCGGTACTGCAGGCCCGGTAACGCCACGCTCAACCCCCCGAGAGGGATGGTCCGCGGCGTGCCGGCTTTCCGTTCCATATACCCCATGGCCGTTTCCGCGTCGTCGAATGCCAGGATCGAGTGTTCGCCGAGCAGATACGTCTTTCCATCCGGACAAAAAGAGATCATGAACCGCCCTTCGGGAAAAGCAAGGGTTTTCACCGGCTTGTTCGCCGCGAGATCGTGGATCAGCAGCTTGCGGGCTTCGAGATCCTGGATCAGCGCGTTGGGCCACCGGACCGTGAGAAGGAACTCGGAGCCGGCATTCCGGCCGTCCGTCGGTTTCGCATACGGGATCCGGGCAACGGTCTCCCCCGAGTCGGCAACCGGGATGTCGACGGCTGCGGCGCACGTGATCAGGCACAGGACGAAAAGAGAACATGAGAGGATATATTTCATGAGAAATTCTCCAGTATTTCGGGAATCAGAAGCTGAGTTCGACTTTTTTCATGATCGATCCGAGCGCGCGGAAGGAGTTGAGCTGGCCGACGGCGTTGCGAGAGCTCGTCGTGTCGAGCCCCACCCATTTCCCGTCGACGTAGGCATAGGCCCACACGTGGCCGCCCCGCAAGCCGCTGCGCCAGACGCAGGAGGTGCAGTGGCCATACTGGGCCGGAATGCCGCAGGCCCGCAGGAGGCTGACGAGCACGTGCGCCTGGTCGGTGCAGTTGCCGCTCATGGACGAAAGGGTTCCGAGTGCGCCTTTCCGGGTGTTGGCGTAATACTGGTAGGTGATCTTCCTGCCGAAATTGAAGATGTTTCGCACCGTTTCCATCGCCGTCTTCCCCTTCAGTTGCTTCGCCTTGGCGACGATGGTCGCATTGTTCGCCGGCGACCCCTTCGACGAGGCAAGGTATTTCTCATACCCTGCCGGCGCCCAGGACGTCTTGCCCGGTTGGGACGAAGCCTGGGTCGAAGGCGTCGGAGTGCCCGCCGATGCTGCGATGCTTCCGGTGCCGATGAGCTTCGCGCAGAGAGCCTGGTCGGCCACGCCGGTGACCGGAAGACCGTGATCACGCTGGTATTCCATGACGCCCAGCTTGGTGTAGGGCCCGAACCAGCCGTCGACACGGCAGTTGCGCCGTTTGCCGGTGTTGTCGAGATAGTAATAGTAGCCCGCCTTGATCAGCGCGCTCTGCAGGGCGGCCACTCGGGCCGAGGATTGCGAGGTGTCGTTCTTCGCCGTGCTGACGAGAGCCTCTTCCCCCGCGGATTCGCTCTTCGAGCCGGACGAACTCGCCATCCCGCCACGGCCGACGATCTCGGCGATCTGCTTCGCGAGGATCGGCACCCGCTTCGGGTTGTTACAGGGCTTCGTATGCTCGGGAGACTCGGCGACGAACATTCCATTCGATGTGATATAATCATAGGGGTTCTCGAGCCCCTTGAAGGATGCGCCGGAGAAGTTGTCGTCCCAGGCTTTGGGGAGAAACTTCATGCCCTTCAACTGGTAGGGGGAGAGGTTCAGGAAGATGAGCCCCTTGATCCGGTTCTTCGTCCAATAGCTGCGAAGATACCCCTTCTTTCCCAGGGCCATGTCGCGGAACGTTCCCGCGCAGACGCCTGAGGCGGCGGTCACGAGCCAGTGATCCGGAGGCATGTTCTTGATGGACAGCACGTGGTCGTTCGGCCCGCTGCAGTAGGGCGAGATGATGACGGTGATGCCGTATTTTTCCAGTTCGGCCTTGAACAGCTTCATCAGCGCCATATCCTTGGATTTGGTGACGAGGCCGTCGGTGTTGAGATACACCCTCGCCGAGGTCTCCTGGGAGGCGTTCGACGGGGCCGCGGACGTCACGCCGGTGATCGGATGCTTGGAGAGCACGTCGGCGGCCGATCCCGCCAGGCAGGTGCCGGTTCCGAACAGGCACGATACGGCCAGCAGGATGATCATGAACGATCGCAAGAGCGCATTCATAAGCTTCTCCCGAAAATGGATTTCATCGATGGTGTTCATCACGATATTCGCACGGACCGAACGATGGTTACAGAACTATTCGAGAAACAGTTCCGGCGAGAGAACCTGGCCGTTCGGGGGCGGCACGTTTTCGAGGCTGTGAATCTCGCGGAACGTGCATCTGGCCGGGGCTTCGGGGTCGCGCATCAGGATCAGGCCGAAGTCCTCCCATTTCCCGGTGCGGTGATAGGCTTCGAAGATCGTGCGCAGGATGTCGGTGACGTCGAGCTCGACCTCGGCGGCCCCCTTCCGGGGAAGGGTCCCCCAGGCGCGGGGCTGGTAGAAATAATCGCCGCCGGCGTTTGCCCAGGGGAGTTCGCCCGTCGCCATCGTCCAACTGCAGCCGCGCTCGTGCCGGGTGTTTCGGCCGCGCGAGCCGGTGCCCTCCTCGAAGGGGCGCGCCAAGGCAAACGCCACGAGCGGGACATCCTCGCGGGCATCCCCGTCGGCAAAGACGCGCAGAACGAGCGTGGCCCGGCCGGGAGTCCAGGCGGCGGGATCGATCCCCGCTTCCAGACAGGCTTCGGGAATGTCGAACCGTACGAGATACCGGAGGCCGGTCACCGTATACCAGGATCCGATCGGTCCGCGGAACTGGCCGCCGGCATTCGCGGCCGACCGCCGGTTGGGGGAGGCATCGTTGGGCCCCCGGATGAACGCATCCCGGCCCCGTCGCACGACGACCTTCGCAGGCCGCGACCGGCCCGGAACGGCAGGCCAGCCGATCGACCTCAGACAGGACGGGCAGATCACCGCCGCATCGGGAACCGCCAGGGTGCAGGCCGGACACGGCTTCGCCGTCGCGGGAGAAACGGCCGCGATGATATATAATAATATCAATAATACGATGTCGCATGCGAGATGACCGCGAAACCCGGATGCCTGGCTTTCCGGTCCCCGGGCGGGGGCCGGGCCATGGCCGGAGGGTCGCGGCGTGTCAGCGTTCATCGTGGCTGTCGGGCAGTGTGCGGCAACGTGGCCGGTCGGCGGCTCAGGAGCCCCCGAGCAGTTGTTTCGACTCGACGCGGATCTTGTCGAGCATTTTCGCGGCATACAGGCCGTGCTGGCTGCGCGGATCGACGGCCTTGGCGATCGTCTGGAACGTCTCGAGCGCTTCCTTGTAGGCGCGGCGCCGGTAATACACCATTCCGAGGTTCAACCGGAGCGTGATGTCGCGCGGCTCGACCTGGACGGCCGCGACGTAGGCCTTGGTCGCGTCGATCAGCTTCCCGGTCTTGTAATACAGGTTGCCGAGGGCCGAATACACATACGCGGCGCGCGGATTGATCTTGAGCGCCGCCTTCAGTTCCCGTTCGCCGTCGGCCATGGCGCCGAGCCGCATCTGGCGCATGCCTTCCTGGAAATGCGACTGGAACGCCTCCTGTTTGCGTCGCGTCGCCGTGAGCAGCTCCTCCATGCGACGGAACTCCTCGGCCGGCATGATCGCCTTGAGGGCGGCGAGCGCTTCGCGGCCGATCAGCGGGTCGGTGTCGCGCAGCGTCTCGAGCAGCGGGGCCTGGGCCGACGGGGCCTGGAGCCGGCCCAGCGCGCGGATCGCAGCGCGCCGCTCCTCCCAGGGGTGAATGGGCTTCACCAGCTCGATCAGCTCGGGCACGATCGCCTGCTGGCCGATCGCGGCGAAGGCGTCGATGTAGGCCGTCCGGGTCTCGATGTCGGTTTCCCGGTCGAACCGGTCCCGGAGCGCCTTGTAACTGTCGGGATGGCGGATCTCCCCGATGGCGCGGATGACGGGGAGTTTCAGGTCCAGCGCCTCCTCGTCCATCATCCGGAGCAGGTCGGGCACCGCGCGACGGGCGCGCATCGTGCCGAGGGTCTGGATGGCCTGGGCCTTGACGGTCCACGATTCCCGCTGCAGGGCCATGATGAGGCCGGGAACGGCCCGATCGTCGCCGATGCGGCCGAGCGCTTTGCAGGCGGCCAGGGCGAGATCCTCGTCGTCGTCGTCCAGCGCTTCCAGGAGCGGTTCGACAGCCGACGATGCGGCAAGGATGCCCAGGGTTTCGGCCGCCGCGATGCGGGCCGGCCAGTGTTCGTCCTTCAGGTGCGGTATGACGATCTCGGCGTCCTCGGGCCGGCCGATCTGGCCGATCACGTGGATGGCCTGCCGGCGCACCTCGTTGGCCTTGCTTTCGAGAAGCTGGATGACGGGTTTGCGCGAAGCCGTCGGGAAGCCCTCGAGCACCCGCCGGATCCAGTAGCTGAAATGCTCGTCGAACTTTCCCAGGGCATGGCACAGCCGTGGAACGACGGCCTCGGCCGGCATCTGCCGCAGCGTCTGCACGACGCTTTCCAGCAGCCGCCGCTTGTCGCTCTTGAATAGCGCGAGCAGATCGTCGAGGATGCCCGTGCCGTAGTTTGCCAGCGCTTTCTGCGCCGAGTTCCGGATCGCTTCGGAGGGATCCTCGAGGGCACGGAACAATAATGGAAGAGATATATTCGATCCTATTTTGCCGAGCGCCTGAAGGACCCAGTACCGGACCTCCGAATCGCCCTCGGCGGCCAGCCCCGTCAGCTCGACGAGCGCCTCATCGCCGAAGGTGCTCAGGACCTCCGAGGCGGTTTTCCGGATCGTCCAGGAGCGGTCGCGCAGCAGCTTCACGATCTCGGGGAAGATGCCGGCCGGCCGGATATCGCCCAGGGCGCGCAGGGCCCAGTATCGCACATCCTCTTCGACCGAGCCGAGAGCGCTCAATAGCGCCTGGACCGCCGGCGTGCCGCAGGCGATCAGGGATTTGCAGGCTTCCCGGCGCACGACCCACGAGGGATCGAGGAACCGTTCGATCAGCAGCGGAATCGTGTCGGACTGAGGGTAGCCCGCGAGCGCCTGAACCGCGGCCATGCGGATTTCCGAGTCCTGGTCGGACAGGAATCGGCGGATCTCGGGCAGGGCCGTCGGTTCACGCATCTGGCCGAGAATCTTGATGGCCCAGAACCGCCGCTCTTTGTCCTGGCTCTCGAGCGCCGCCGTCAGCGGCGAGATCGCCTCGCTGCCCATCTCGGTCAACGCGCGGGCGGCCAGGGACCGGCCCATCCAGTATTCGCTCGAGAGCGACTCCATCAGGAACGGGATCGAGTGGGTGCCGAAATCCTTGAGAATGTCGTAGATCAGGTCGCGGACCTGCTCCGACGGCTGAGACAGCGCTTCGAACAGCTTGCCGACGACGCTCGGATCGCCGATCTCACGCAGGGCGCGCAACACCGCCATCCGGACGCCCGTTTCCGGGTCGGACAGCTTGTTCGTGAGCTCCTTCGTCAGACTGCGGTCGCGCAGGCGGCCGAGGCAGATCGCCGACCAGAACCGGATGTTCGGGTCGGGGTCGTCGAGAGAGGCTTTGAGCGCATCCGCCGCGACCCGGCCCATGCGACTGACCGCCATGGCCGAGCGGGAGCGCAGCTTCCAGACCTTGTCGCCGAACTGGCGGATCAGGATCGCCAGCGCCGCCCTGGGGCTCTTGGAAAGGCATTTGGCCGCCATCACGGCGACGCTGTCCTTGGGATCGCGCATCAGATCGAGCAGGCAGCGCACCGCGTCTTCCGTGTCGTGACCCGTGAGGGCATAGGCGACCCGCAGCCGCACGTCGGCCGACCGGTCATGCGAAAGCGGCAGCAGCAGCTCGACCAGGTTGGCAGGCCGGATCGAGGCGAGCGCCTCGACGACGGCACACCGGACTTCCTTCGAACGGTCGGTCAGTACCTCCCGCAGCGGGTCGACGGCGAGCGGGGTTTTCAGCTTCCCCAGGGATTTGACGGCCTTGAGCCGCTTGGTGATGAGCGTCGATTTGAGATCGGTGACGAGGTCCTCGAGCTCACGCTGGATATGACAATCGCCTTTGAGTGTGCGCAGTTCGGCCATGGTGTTCCTCACGAAGATTCTCGATTCGCCCGCAGTATACCACGCCCCGCCCCTGCGGGACGTTTGGGGAGAATACGACGCACCACAGAGTCACAGAGACACGGAGAAAAGCGTTTCTGAAACTCTGTGCCTCCGTGCCTGGTATGTTGAAATCGTAATGTAGTATTACCAATTTATTGCGCATACCTCATCCGTAAAATCCCTTGAAGTTTGTTGTTCCTTTCTGTAGGTTTTTCCTCGCTGCGGGAGACTACGGTCCATGCCTTGGAGCTTG
>JAKQOH010000085.1 GCA_029565415.1 Candidatus Rifleibacteriota bacterium
GACATTCTCCTGACCAACTACATGATGCTGGAGCTCATTCTCACTCGCCAGCAGCAACCCGACACGAAGGTTGTCGAAGCTGCCAAAGGACTCAATTTTCTCGTCCTCGACGAGCTTCATACCTATCGCGGTCGACAAGGCGCCGATGTCGCGATGTTGGTCCGACGAGTCCGAGAAGCCTTGAATTCGAATCTGCTCTGCGTCGGTACCTCGGCAACGATGGTCAGTGAAGGCGATGCCGCGGCGCGTCGCCAGACCGTAGCCCAAGTCGCGGGAAAGCTGTTCGGGGCTCCCGTGAAACCCGACAATGTCGTTACTGAGACCCTCCAGCGCGTTACTCCGGATTCTGTAACGGTCAAGGCTGCGACTCTCCTCCAGGCACTCGCCGACGGCGTTCCCACCGACATGGCTTACGAGGATCTTCGCCGTCACCCGGTCTCCGCCTGGATCGAACTCAACCTCGGCTTGATGATAGAAGAGGGGAAATGGGTCCGCCGAACCCCGATCAGTGTCCATCAGGCCGCCGAGTGCCTTGCCAGCGAGACCGGGCGTCCAGTCGGTGAATGCGACACATTCCTCTCGGAATTTCTGATGAAATGTTACGTCACCAGGGACGAGAACGGCCGTAGCCTCTTCGCTTTCCGGCTTCATCAGTTCTTTTCCGGCGCAGGCAGCGTTTTCACTACCTTGGAAAGAGCCGATCAACGCTTCCTTACGGTCGAAGGTCAGCAGTTCAAGCCCGGCGAACGTGAGAAAACCCTCTTCAGCACCTGCTTTTGCCGGGAATGCGGGCAAGAATATCATCCGGTATGGGCAACCCTCGCCGACAAGGAGCCTGTCGCTTTCACGCCGCGTGAGATTGGTGAGCGCACTCGCGAAGATATCGACTCGGACGAACGGCCGCTCTTCGGTTTCTACATGCCTGACCCCGATGGGAAATTCGACGATTCCGATCCCGAGACCGCGTATCCCGAAGAATGGCTCGAACAGGCCAAAAGCGGTCTTCGGCTGAAATACTCTGCCAGGAAAAAGGCACCCAGGCGTGTAACCGTTTCCCCCGATGGTCTGATTGGCTCCAGTGGGCTCCCTGGCTGGTTCATTCCCGGCGGATTCCAGTTCTGTCTGAATCCAGAATGTGGCGCAATGTATGACGCGAGCATCCGGTCGGACATCTCCAAGCTCTCCATACTTAGCAACGAGGGACGCAGCTCGGCGACCACTATGCTGACCCTTTCCTCGTTGCGTCACCTTCTCGAAGAGGCTGAAGGCCTCGATGAAAAAGCCAAAAAACTCCTCGGGTTCACCGATAACCGCCAGGACGCCTCGCTCCAGGCAGGTCACTTCAATGATTTCGTTCAGATCCTGCTCTTGCGTAGCGCCCTGCTTGCCGCAATCCAGTCAGCTCCTGACCACGTCCTGCGTGACGAGAACCTGACCGGGCAGGTCTTCACCCATCTTCGCCTTGCCTCAACCGATTTTCTCGCCAATGCCGAAGCTCGTGGAAACCGCCTCGAACAGGCGCGCCGCACGCTTCGTGATGTTTTGGGATACCGCCTCTATTTCGATCTCAAGCGCGGCTGGCGTTTGATGAATCCCAACCTCGAACAGATCGGCCTCCTGGAAATCCGCTACGCAGGCCTTGATGAATGTGTGGGAGATCAGGAAATCTGGAATGACACCCACCCGCTCCTCGCTAACGCCTCACCCGAAATCCGGGGAAAAATCTGCCGTCACCTTCTCGACATCATGCGTCGAGGACTCTGTATCAAGACGATCTACCTCGACGGTCAGCTCCAGGAACAGGTTCGGAATCGGTCGTTCTCCGACCTCAAGGAACCCTGGGGCCTTGCGCCCGATGAACGCATGTTCGTCGCAGCCGTCATGATTCCGGCATATCAGACGGGACTCGCTCGCGATCGCACCCCCACGCTCAACATTTCGATCCGCTCGCGATTTGGCCGCTTTCTCAAGCTCCGTTCGACGTGGGGGCAACAGGCGACCGGCTACCCGGCAAAGTTCAACGAAGAAGCCTACGATCAAATTGCCCAGGGCCTCCTGCGAGCTTTGAATCTGCATGGTCTTATACAAACGATCGATTATGACGGCCGCACCGGCTACCAGGTTGATGCCGGCATCATCGAATGGACCCTGCCCTCACACAAAGCAGAGGAGCAGGCTTCTTCAAGTAAGAACAACATCTTCTTCCGGACGCTGTATCAGAACGTCGCTGAAACTCTTGCGTCGGAAAATCATCCGCTTCATCAGCTGAGGGCTGCGGAGCATACCGCTCAGGTTGATGCC
>JAKQOH010000100.1 GCA_029565415.1 Candidatus Rifleibacteriota bacterium
CTTCGTCTTCTCCATCCGGAAGTTGCCGTCCTTCGCGTTCGGCTTCTTCGGGTCGGCGTTCATCGAGCCGGAGTTGTCGACGACCATCGATACGACCGGGGTGTTGCCGGCGTTGTTCTCGGTCGTATCGATGGTCGTCGACAACTCCGGCTCGATGAACGCCGACCCGAAGAAGCCGAACGCGAAGGACGGCAACTTCCGGATGGAGAAGACGAAGCGGATGCTGCGTGAGTTCATCGGGAAGCTGCCGCCGGCCGCGGTGGCCCAGCTCACGACGTTCCAGGGCGGCGGGGCCAAGCGGATCGAGGTGAACCGGCGCCAGGTCTCGACCACCGGCCGCGTGGAGCTTCTCAAAGCGCTCGGCGAGATGGTCGCCGACGACGGGACGCCCATCGTGTCCGCGCTGACGTCGGCGTATGAGAACCTCGTGCCGATCCCCAGCCGGCGCAAGGTCATCGTGTTCCACACCGACAGCGGGCTGGAAGTTCAGAAGTCGCAGGAGAGCGAATACCGGAAGATTCTCGAAAAGATCCGGCAGAAGGGCATCTTCGTGCTCTGGATCGGCATGGGCATCTCGACGCCCGAGAAGGAGAAGGTGTTCGCCGACGCGGCGAAGGCGACCGACGGCGAGTATGTCGTCAGCGAGTCGACGGAGGAGATCGCGAAGAAGCTGGCCGCGCTGCTGGAACGGCTCGAGAAGCCCGTCGAGTCGAAGCTCGTGACGGTCGCGGTCGAGATCGGCTACACCTCGGCGCAAGGCGAGGCGCTCCAGTACAAGGCCCAGGACCAGGCCGAGTTCACGCCGCCCGCGAAGGCCGGGACGCCGATGGAGCCGGACGTCGTCACCGTCGCGACGGGGGAGAAGGCGCCCCTGAACGATGCCCCGACCGCCCGGGCCGTCGGCGGCACGGCCGTCGAGGGCCTCGACAACGCAATCTGCGCCCGGACCGAGATCGGCCGGACGATGAGCAACCGGGCGATGGATCTGACGGTGAAGCGGGCCGTCTACTTCGACCGGCTGCTGGGGCTCGACGCGCGGCGGAGCGATTTCCAGTTCGCCGCCTTCGAAATCGAGCTGCGCAACCGCACCGAGAAGAACATTCCCTATATCATCCCGAGTATATTCAAGCATTTTTATCTCGGTCTCGACGCGAAGGGGCTGTACCCCGCCTCGAAAGCGACGTGGCTCGCGGAGTCTCCCGTCACGCGGATCGGCGAGCCGTCCATCGAGCTGCCGGCAGGCGGAACCGTGACGGGCACGTTGGTGTTCCTGGTTCCGGCGCACAGCGACGGGTTCGTCCAGCAGTCGCTCCACTTCTACGACACCGGGTATGGCCACATCCAGATGCCGATCGCGGGCACAGTGCCGGACAAGTGGCTCGAGCTGGAGAAGCTGCCGACCGCCAGGCCGGCCGATCTTTCCGACACGTTCAGGCTTTCCGTCACGGCGACCGCGGTCGAGCAGAAGCTCGACCGGTACACCGCGGAAGACGGGGCCCGCTTCCGGATGATCGAGGGTGTGTTCGAGTCCCGCGTCCAGGCGCTGCTGAACATCGATCCCGCCCAGCGGATCTGGCTGCGATACCCCACCACATCGGGGGATCTGATGGCCCGCCTCAGCGACGTCACCGGCTTCATCCCACTCGGGTTCCGCGACCCCGTGATGCTGGCCCCCTCGTCGGACAACGTGGTCCGGCTGGCCTACGAGGTTCCGACGGCGCTTGATGTATATCAGTCTGAATTGTATTTCGACCTGGCGAAAGGCCGTGCCGTCGTCCCGGTCACGGCCGGCAGGGTGTTCGGCGCCCCGGCCCCGGTCGCCGAGATCGACGGGGAGCTGTTCTCGCTCAGGATCAACCAGCTCACCCAGGTGGCCGACGGGGTGACCGTCACCGACGAGGCCAGCGACACGCACACGCTGCTGAAAGGCAGCGTCCTGCTCGACGTGACCTTCATCGACAAGCCCGGCAACGACGGCACGCTCATCCCGGCGAATTATTTCGCGCTGGTCAACCGGTCGTACAAGCCGGGCGCAAAGGGAAGCGCGGGCCGCCTCGGCCTCGGCGGGGGAGGGGCATCGGGAAAAGACCTGCTGAATCCGTCAAGAGCCGGCGAGAGACTGATCTTCGGCCTCGGAAGCCGGTTCGGCGTGTTCGAGGGACAGCAGCGGCGCGCGATCCTCGTGTTCGACGCTCCCGGCGGGGATCTCGCGAACTGGACGCTCCAGTCGCCGTACAACGACAAACTCCAGGTGGCCGTGAGCCGCGGGGCCTTCGCGTCCCCCGAACTGATCGCCTTCCGGACGAACCTGCCCACCCGGGAATCCCCGTTTCACAAGCTCCTCGACGCGGCCGTCGATGCCGCCGTCCAGCGTCGGGCGGCCCTCGAGCCCAACCGGCGGTACACCCCGGCCGTCCGGCTCGAACAGAACGACGGGTTCGAACAGCTGGTCATCCCGCCGGTCAATACGGCCGGCATCCGGGCGATGGCCGCCGTGATGAACGAGCGGCAGTTCCTCGACCTGATGGGGTCGCTCACCTGCATTCCGAAGCTGTCCTACGGCGACAAGGGAAACGTCTGCGAAATGAGCCCGGAAAGCGTGGTCACCCAGGGATTCGGCGACATCGGGGCCACGGCCAATCTCGCGATGGGGCTTCTGTCGAAGCTCGGCCTTTCCCCGCGGCTCGAGGCACTCGCGTTCACCGATGCGGGAGCCGGCGCCCTGCTCGCATATCACGGGATCGACGTGAAGAAAGAGAAGGCGGTGCCGGTCGGCATCTCGTATGACACCGACGGGAACGGGCGCAAGACGTTCGTCGTTCCCTTCATGACGGATCTTTCCGAACTTTCCGGCTTCGTCTTCCGACCTGGGGATCCGTCGAAAATCGACGGCGTTCCCGGCGGCCGTTCGGCCATGATCACCGTCACGGCGGTGTATGAGCCCGGCTCCGACGGCTCCGCCAAGGCTTCGACAGGGGATGCCGGCGCAGCTCTCGGCGGGGGCGGCGGAAAAAAGACAGCGGAGCTGCGGCTGCTGCAGACGAGCCTGCGTCTCGACGCCCTGAGCCGGGATGCCATCGACCTCGCCTTCGCGCCCGTCACGGCCGGCGGAAGAACCGCTTATGGAGCGGTTCTCACGACCCCGTTAGGGGTCGTCGCCGGGGAGTCGATGCTCGAGCAGTACCGCCGGATCCTCGCGATACGGGTCGAGGTCAGCGGTCTCGACCGGCCCTGCATCCACACGATCGACCTGGCGGGGGACCGGAAACCGGATGCCTTCCTCATCACCCTCGGGATCAACCTGCCCGATCTGCCCGCCTCATCTGCGGCGGCGCTGACCGATGCGTTCCGGGCGGCGTATGACGGCGTGAAGAAGCCGGAGCCGTTCACCGTCGCGCGCTGGCATCATCGCCAGGTGCTGTACCGGCTGATCGCCGGCCAGACGTTCTTCGACACCCGGATGGTACCGGCCGGCCAGATCCTCCTGGGCCGGATCCGGAAGCCGCGCTGCATCGCCGTGGTCTCGGAGCGCGGGGGCGACGGCCTGCTGACCACCTCGATCGACCTGCTCCAGCCATTCAACGAAGTTCACGCGGGGGACGAGAACCTTCGGAGAGCCTATTTTCTGCTGAACGGTCTGTACCAGTCGGGCCTGGAGTCTCGGATCCTGCCGGAAAGCACCAGGATGGGGTACCTCGACGTGTGGCGGAACCTTCCGAAAGACGCGGAGCTGCTGGCCATGGCGGTCGGCGGCGACCGTCTTGCGCTGCACAAGCAGATGGTGAAGGCCGGATCGTATCCGGCGAAGCTTCTCGAGGCGGTGAAGGAGAACCGGAAAGTCCTGTTCTTCCCGTCGAAGCCCGCCTCGCTGGCCGGGAAGGACCGGTTCGCCTGGCTCGAGATCGATCCGCTCACCTTCGAGACGCTGTCGGTGCTGGACAACGGGCTCCATGGCGGCACGGCCGAGTTCTCGATGCTTACCACCTCGCTCGGCGAGGACACGCGGGAGTTCGTGAAGGGCACCTGGCTCGGGATCAACATGTCGGTCTGGTCGGTCGGAAGCATCGCCCTGAAAACCCAGGAGAAGGGCCAGATCTTCACCGAGGCCAAGGCGCTGGCGCTGAAGATCGGGGCCACGCTCGCCGAGTTCCAGGACAATCTGGGCAAGGCGAAGGAGTATTACGACAAGATCGGCGAGCTCGAGGAACAGGCCGACGAAGCGCTCGAACGCATGGAGGAGGGCGGCGGCGGCGACGGTGATAACACGGATTACGGTGGCAAGATCAAGGAGAATCTGACGAAGGTGTTCGACCAGCTCCCGCGCGTGAAGATCCTCGGGGTGGACGTCAACGCCAAGCTGAAAGAAGGTTTCCGGGGCTTCACCAACGGCTACAACACGGCGGTCGACGTGTATTTCCATGCCTTCAGCGGCACGAAAAAGCACGTCGAGGTGGGCAAGGGCGGGGGCGAGTGACCGGCCGGCCCCCGTTCAGAGATCGAACGGGACGGTGTCGGCGGGGTCGTGGGGCGTATCGGCAAACTCGATCATCACCGCATCCTCGATCGCCCGCAGCGCGTGGGCGAGGCCGGGGAGGATCGTCATGCGCGTTCCCGGGCCGAGGGTCTCGCGTCCGCGCACGCCCGTCTCTATATCGCACCAGATAAATTCGATCCGGCCCGAGACGATGAAAAACTCCTCGCGCTTCACCCGGTGGTGATGCCGGCCGCGCCAGGCGCCGTCGCGGGCGTTGAGGGTCAGCACCGCAATATGGCGGCAGGCGGGGCCGCTGAGAAGCTGGTGCAGCTCGCCCCGCTCCTCGCGGATGGTCCGTTCCCAGGGGAGGTCGGGGCGTTTGCCGTTGGTCCAGATCCGGAGGCGGTCGGTCACGGCTTCGGCTCGTTGTCGCTCCGGGACAGTTTCACGATCAGGCCGGCGATTGCCTCGGGCGAGACGATATAGGTGTTTCCGCAGAAGTGGCAGGTGACGGTCTGGGTCTCTTTTTTCTCGACGATGTCGCGCAGCTCGTTCACGCCCAGCATGCCGACCGAAGCGACGACCTTCTCGTAGGAGCAGCCGCAGCCGAAGCGCAGTTCCCGGGAAATCACGACGCGCAGGTCGTCCAGGCCGAGCAGCTTCTGGTAGGTCGAGATATCGGCCGAGTTGGCGAGCAGCTCGCGGATCGAGCGGTCGTTGAACCGTTCGAGCAGGGGGACGAACTGTTCGACATCGGCATCCCGTGTCCGTTCGATGCGGGCGCCCGAGGCGCGCGCCACGGTGGCGTTCGCCGAATTCGAGACGAGCTCGATCGCCACGGGCCGTCTGAGCACGAGGTTGAAGTAGCTGGCCAGGGCCGAACGCACATCGGCCGGGCAGCTCTGCACCTGCTGCTGGTCGATCGCGCCGCGCCGGTTCGACCGGATGACGGTGAGGCGGCCGTAGGAGCCGAGGATGCTCTTCATGTCGCAGGTATCCTGGCCGTCGAACTCGTTGAACAGCTTCTTGTGGGTGTAGCCGCGCATCGTTCCGGTGGTCGAGACGTCGAACATGCAGCCGCCGACGGGGCCGTCGACCTGGAGCTGGAACGAGATGCGCTCGTCGGCCTCGGTGATCTCGGTCGAGAGCAGGGCGGCGGCGACGAGCCCTTCGCCGAGGAAGCGGCCGGCGGTCGGTCCGGAAAGATGCATCTGTTCCAGCTGGCGTGCCGTTTCGGTGACGTCCGCGATCGAGAGGAAGATTTTGTATCGCGGCGAATATGCATGCAGCAGATAATCCATGGCCACCCCGTCTGGAAAAGTGTCTTGCAGTATACCAGAATTTTCCTCCGCTGCCTACAGGGCAGGGGATCGTGAACGGGCAACCGTGACCGGGCGGATCGCGATCCGCCCCTACGAATAGGCGGGGAATGCGATGGGCCGTCTTGGTGTGCGCGATCCCTATGGGATCGGGAGTGTGGCAGAAGAGCATCTGCGTCATCTGTGAAATCTGCGGATCGTTCTTTTCCGGATTTCGTTTCGTTCTCCGGGTCATCGACCGGAATGATTGCGCGGATGCGGTCTGCATGCTAGAATCGGGCTCATGAGCACCAAGAAGGTTCAGACACGGCAGGAGATCCAGGTCGTCGGCTTCTACATCGGCTCGGACGAGTATGCCCTCAACATCGCGAAGGTCCGCGAAATCCAGGCGATGACGGACATCCGCAAGATGCCCAAGGCGCCGAGCTTCGTCGAAGGTGTGATCAATCTTCGCGGCCACATCGTGCCGATCATCGATCTGCGCAAGCGGTTCGATCTCCCCCCCGTCGCGGACCTGCACCAGTCGAAGATCCTGATCGTCGAGTTCAACCGGAACCTGGTCGGCATGATCGTCGACAACGTGTCCGAAGTCATCCGCTTGTTCACCGACCAGATCGAGAAGACCCCCGATGTCTTCGCCGTCAACGCCGGGTCCCAGTATATCCAGGGCGTCGCGAAGCTCGAAGAGCGTCTGATCGTCCTGCTCGACATCGAGAAGCTGCTCTCCTTCGAGGAGCAGAAGCAGCTCGCCGGCCTGAAGGGCTGAAATGGCCGCCTCGAATTCCGGCTCGGGTCTCCGCAGCTGCGTTTCCTGTCTCGGTTGCGGATGTATATTTCCAGCAATTTTTCTTGCCGGGTTGGTCGTCGCCGCAATCTTCCTGTTGCCCCAGCTCACGGAGCCTCCCGCCTCATCCTCGCTCCCCAGGCCCGCCGAAATCACACGCGAGGATCGCTGGAGCCTCCAGGACAAGCTCGCCGCCGCCGTGCAACAGGCGGGAAGCGGCCCGCTCCGGCTCGATCTCACCCTGCCCGAGTTCAATGCCCTTCTCGGCCGCGCCGAGCCCCGGCCGGCGGCCGGCTTCGCCCTGACACGGGCCTGGGCATACCCCGACGCCGACCGGCTCCATTTCGTTCTCGAAGGCTCCGGCTTCTGGCAGCGGCGCCTGACGCTCGAAATCGTCCTGGCGAACCCGACCGCCCCGCAACGCCTCGCCCTTATCCGGTTCAACGAACACGCGATCCCCGATCGCCTCGTCCATCTCATCGGGCATCGATGGATCGAACGCTGGCTCGCGGACGGCCTCGGCATCGATATCCGCCCCGGCACACCGGCCGCCTGTGACATCGCCATCGCCTCGGATGTCGTCATCCTCACCGGTATCTTCCCCCGCCTCGGAATCCCCGCGCAAGGAGCAGGGCAGTGATTCTCGACAAGCTTCCCCCGACGCTGGCCGGTATTCTTCCCCCGGGAACCGGCTCCCAGGACATTCTCGTCTACGAGTCGACCTCGGCCTTCGACGGCACGACGGGCACATCCTGGCTCATCGTCTCCCCACCCGCCGTCTTCGTCTTTTCAGCCCCGCCTCTCGGCACCCCGGAACCGGTCACCAATTTCCTCGTCCGGGGTGTGCAGTCGCTGACGGCATCCAAAAGTATTCTTGGCGATATACACTTGGCCTTCTCCCTCCGGTCCGAGGAAAAGCCCTTCGTCTTCTCGATTCCGAGCCTGCTGCAGCATGAGTGGCACGACCTGAGCGGGCGTCTGGCCGGGATTTTCGGCGACACCTTCACGCCCGAGGTGACGGACACCTCGTTCGGCAGCGGCTCCCTGATTGACTCGACCTCGGGCATCACGCTGGCCGCCATTCCCGGCATCGACTTCAAACCTATCTCCGGAGTCACCATCGACACCTCCAAGATGGCCTCCTCGCTCGACACGACGATGTCCGACCTCGGGGACCAGATCACCGTCCAGGTGACCGACGAAAGCGGTTCAACCCCCTCGACGCTGGCCGACCTGTCGGCCGGTCTTTCCCTGCCGGCGCGCGAGCCTGTCAAGCCTCAGTCGAAACAGGCGGTCGAAGCGGCCGAACAGAAGAAAAAGAAGTTCCACAAGTCGCGGCCGAACCTGCTTCAAGAACCGCCGCGCGACGCCGACGGGGTTTCATCGGTCGTCTGCCCCGCCTGCAGCCGGAAAAATCTGCCCGACTATACCTACTGTCTTGGCTGCGGCCAGGAGCTCGAGTCCGCCAAGCGCAAGCAGCAGCGCAAGACGGGCAAGCCCCAGGATTACGGCTACTCGTCGAGCTCGGGCGGCCAGGAAGAGGAAGCCTCGGGCTGCCTCACCCAGCTGTTCTACTTCATCATCGGGGTGGGCGCCCTGCTGTTCTTCATCTCGATCGGAAAATAACGCCGCTCAGACCCCGCCCGGGAACGGATCGGCCGCCAGGAGCTCGGCCCCGCGGCGGATGTACAGGGGACACTCCCTGGCCAGCCGGTCGAGGCCCGCCGTCAGCTCCTCGTGATCCGGCCACTCGTCGGCCGGCACGGTCTGGGTGTCGTGGCTTCCCAGCAGTAATGCCCGCCATGGGGTGCCGACGGCCGGTCGTCGGGCCAGCTCGATGATGAGGCGCCGCTCTTCGATCGCGACGATCCGGCCGCTCTCCCCGCCGATCACGACCTGGCCGCGCGCCTGGCGTGGCAGCCCGTGGGCAGCCCCCAGATCAACCCCGGCCAGCAACCCGCGGCCGCGCGTTCGGAGAGGGTATGCCCACCCCTCGAGGGTCAGGGTGGCGGTAAGCCCCATCGGCTCGATCGTTTGTTTCGCATATCCGAAGAGTTCCCGGCCGATCTGGGGGACGGATTTCAGGCGGGCCGGAACGGGCCCCGCCCCGGCGCCCAGGATGACCAGCGCGCGGATATCGCCCAGCAGGCGGCCGGCCGCACGCATGAACAGGTCACACTCCTGCCTGCCGCCAAACGGCTCGTCGAGCCAGAAGCCCGCAATGTCAACGGCCGCAAGGCCCGGAAGCGCCTCGAGCAGCGACATGCACCCCGTTGGCCCGGGATCGGCCATCAATTCTCCCGACCGGACGCGGATCAGCAGGGAAACCCGGCGGTTGCAGGCCTGGGCCGCATTCGAGGCGACGATCGCCTCGGACGTCTGGCCGACCGTCACATGGAATCCATTCCGGACCGCTTCGGCGATGCTTCCCGAGGAGGCGGGGGGTGCGAGAAGACGGATCCAGCCTTCCTCGGCAACGGCCGCCGGCCCCGTGAGGCGGAACCCCCGGCTGATGTACCCCCAGCCGCCGCGCCGTTTCAGTTCGGGCGCAACCTGCCGCCACGACCGTGCGAGGATCGGGGAACGCAGATCGGCGACCCAGTCCCTCCCTTCGGCTGCCGGCACGTTTCCCAGAAGGGCCGGCTGGTCGAGAACCAGCCAGCAGGGGGCATCCCATGGCGGAATGCCCGTGGCAAACGGGGGGGCGGGATTCATGGCATCAGACCGTCGTCACCGAGTCGTGCGCCGGCGTGCCGTTCCCATCGTGTTCGGGTTCTTCGGCCGAGTCGTCGCGCACGGGGCATCCCATCAGGCGGCTTCCGATCTCGCACACGCGCTCGTAGACCAGGTCCTGTATCTCCTGTTCGGTGTGGCCCTGTTCCAGCATTCCCGGAACGTCGATCGGCTCGCCGAAACCCACCTTGATCGTCACGGGGCGCGGAACCGGCGAGCCGGGCGGGTTGAGCAGGTGGTTGTTCGCGATATAGGCGGGCAGCACGGGCACTTTCTGCCGGACGGCGAACTTGATCGCGCCCGGCTTGAAGGGCCGGATCAGACCGCGCGGGTTGCGGGTTCCCTCGGGGAAGATGCCGAGCACCTTTCCGTCGGCGAGCACGCGGAGGCAGGTCTTGATCGACGTCGGATCGGGCTTCGCCCGGTCGACCGGGAACGCCAGGGATTTTCGCAGGAACCATCCGATGATCGGATTGTCGAACGCCTCTTTCTTCACCATGATGTAGACGGGGTGGGGAAGGGCGCTTCCGAGGATCAGCCCGTCCAGCACCGAGGCATGGTTCGCCACCACGAGATACGGCGGTTTCGCCGGCATGTGTTCGAGCCCCTCGATCGTCCAGCGGTTATAAACGGTTAATATGAAATGACAGATATTTTTGACGAACCTGTAGAATGTCAGCGACGGGGCCGTCTGGGCAAGTTTGCCCTCGTTGCCGCCACGCTGACCGACCAGATAGCGCACGCTCCGCCAGACGATCCAAGCCGTCGCGATCACGGCCAACACCGGCACCACCAGGGCCAGCACGGTTCCGACCCCGGCGATCACGCCTTCCACGAAGCTGATCAGAGGATTCGCGGTGCCGCCCGTCGTGACCGTCGAAGCGGCGCGGAGGCCGGTTTTCCCGGCATGCACCGAGACGGTCGCGCTCTGGCCGAGAACGAGGGCGATCAGCAGGAAGATGCTCTTCAGGTCGCCATCCGGCAGGATCGTCACGGTCACCAGGGCCGAAAGGACCATTTTCACGGGAAGCTCGATCGCATCGAGGGCGTGATCGACCACCGGAATCTTGTCGGCCGTCGCTTCGACGGCCGCAGCCACGAGAAGCGCGATCAGAACCGGCGTCTGCGCGAGGAAAGCAAGCCCCTGGCCAATGTGGAGCCAGCCCGGAAAAAATCTGTAGACGATGCCGATCAGCAGCGGAGGCAGGAAAGCCCGAAACCCCGTGCACGCCGAGAGGCAGATCCCGGCGAGCACGGGGACGACATATTCGAGTCCCATGACCGACCCCCTGCTACTGGAGCAGGGCCGGCATCTTCAGGGAAACGCGGCGCACGGCCTCGGCATTGCCCGAGGCTCTGAACGCCTCGATGGCGGCCGCATACGACACATACGCCTGCTGGTTCCGTCCGAGCGAGGCCAGGATGCCGCCGATGTCCTCATGGACGATCGCCGCCCAGGCCGTGTCCGGGTGCGCTTCCAGCCGGCCGAGGATCGAGCGGTACCGCACGAGGGCCGAGAGCGGCCGGTCCATGTCGCGCATCAGCCGCGCCGCCCAGACGAGCGGCCCGACCGAGTAGGGAGTCCCGGCGTGCTGGCGGCGCTGCATTTCGGCCGACTCGTCGATGACCCGCACGGCCTCGGAGATCAGGCCCCGCTTCACCAGCTCGTCCACGGCGCCCGTGACGGCCGCCCCCGACGCGTCGCACACCGTGTCCCCAGGGATCGCGACGGCCTCGACGGCCCCGGCCTCTCCGGACAAGCCGCAGGCACCATCGGCCTCGCAGGCCGCCCGCACGGGCGTGCCGGTCACCGCGAGAACCGCGGCCAGGCCGGCGACGGCAAGGCCTTTTTTCAACATCATCCCGGTTTTCATCGATACACCTCACATGTTATATATTGTATGTAATTATTCTTCCTCGGACGGACGACCGCTCAGCAGGCGGCCGGCGAACAGCAGTGCGGCGTTCCGGTCGCGCACCTGGCCGAGGTGCTGCGCCTCGCGCACGGCATCGAGGATCTCGCGAAACTTCGGCCCGGGCTGGAGGCGGAAATGCGTCATCAGGTCGGTTCCGTTGATCAGCGGCGCCTGTTTCGCATACTCCATCTGCCGGTAGAAGTCCGACATGATGCTCTCGATGCCCTTCTCGAACACGGCCATGTCGTCCTGGCTCTCGGGGCCCTGCGCAGCCAACCGGTCTGCCAGCGACATCAGGGCGATCCCCACGCCGTCACGGCCGGTTTCCGTGTAATACCGGAACAGCCGGCGGTCGGACAGCCCCTCCTGCAGGATCACCCCGGGCCGCATGTGGTTTTTCACCACGTTCATCAGAAAGTTGAGTTCGGCCGTCGAGAGGCGGAACCGCTCGGCGACGGTCTTGCACAGCCGCACGCCTTCCATTTCGTGGCCGTGGAAGACGATCCGGCCATCCTCCTCGCGCTCCCGGCGGCAGGCGGGCTTGCCGACATCATGCAGCAGGCAGGCGAACTTGAACACCTGCCGGAAGGTCCGGTTCCCCGAAATAGGCTCGTCGAGATACGCCTGGAACTTCTTCCAGCCCTCGACAGGCGCGTCGTTGCGGTCGATGAGTGCCTCGAACCGGCGCAGCGCCTCGATCGTGTGATCGAACACGTCGAGATGGTGCCAACCGTTCTGACTGACCCCCCGGGCTTCTTCCAGCTCGGGAAGGATGCGCGCGAGCACCCCGAGTTTCGACATCGTTTCGATCCAGGCGGCGCTTTCGGACGTCGCAAGCATCTTGAACAGCTCGTCCCGGATCCGCTCGCCGGAAACGCCCTCCAGCAGCGGGGCATCCCGCCGGATCGCCTCGGTCAGCTCCTCGTCGAACCGCATGCCGAGGCCGGCCCCGAACCGGAACGCCCGCATCACGCGCAGCGGATCATCCTGAAACGCCGTCGGCGCGCACATCTTCAGCCGCTTTTCCACGAGCGCCTCACGGCCGCCGAGCGGGTCATACAGGGGCAGAACGGGATCGAGCAGCGGCCATGTGACGCGCACGGCCATCGCGTTGATCGTGAAGTCGCGCCCCTGCAGGTCCCCGTCGATGCCCTCGGCCCGGAACCGTGCGATGTCGACGGTGAACGAGCGACCCTCGATCGACCGGACGATCCGGGCGACCTCGTGGTCCTCGTCGAGCATCACGAAGCCGCTCTTCTTGTTCCGGGCATAGGTGTTCGCCTGGGCCGTGAACGGTACCGATACGGCCAGATCGG
>JAKQOH010000105.1 GCA_029565415.1 Candidatus Rifleibacteriota bacterium
TGTTTCGACAGCTCGGCCATCTGCTGGAGGCAGCCCCGGTAATGGAGATACTCGGCTGCCGGCGCATAGGTTTTCCGGAACACGCGGAACCGGTCGGTGAACAGCAGCGTCTGCCGCTGCTGCTCGAGGGTGGACTCGTAGACCAGGCAGCCGCAGTTCCAGTGATAATCCCGGTTCCACGGAACCCAGCGGAACCCGTCGGGCAGCTCGAAGACGACCGAGTTCACCGACTCCTCGGTCGCGTAGTAGTCGAGGGGATACGTGCGCGTCGCCAGGCCGGCCGACCGCGAATTATACGTAATCCAATGGTTCCGGAACGCCATCAACTCGTCCGAGGCCCGCACCACCCCGTCGGTGATGCGATACTGCAGCGTCAGCGTCACGGGTGCGTTCAGATCGTCGAGGCGGGACAGGGCATATCCGGTCATCCGGGCTTTGGGGTGAACCCGCTTCACGAGCTGCTCGGCAAAGTTCTGCCGCTCACGATCCTTGGCCGCTTTGAGGCCCCGCAGCGATGCCTGACTGGGGCCGTGCATCCGCCGCACTTCCCGAACATCCATGGAACCGTCGTCCGTGATCTTGACGAACACGTCGCGTTCGCTGCGGTTTCCTGCGCCGCCTTCCGGAATCGTTTCGAACTCGAACGCGGTTCCCGATGCGTTCAGGAAACAGGCGGGCGTTCCCTGTGCGTCCACATCGAGCAGTCCGAACGGAAGATAATCGTTGTCGCAGGCGGTGTATAAGGTGCGCCCGTCGACCTCGACCTTCAGAATCGCCGAGACGGCCTGGCCGGCATTGGGGACGTCCTCCCGGATGCCGCCCCCATTCCAGGCCTGCATGAATCCGATCCGGCTTGAAATGCCGATTTGGCCGAGGGCCGCGTGGAGCAGCGCGACGCGGGCGAGCGAGTTTCCATACCGCTTCGTGAGGGCCACGTCGAGCGGCACCGGCTCGATGCCTCCGACGGCCGGACAACCGATCGCGAGGAATCGCACACGTCGCAGCAGCCGGTCATACACGAGGCCGGCGCGGGCGAGACCCGACCCGTACGAGGCGGGAAGTGGGCCGGAGGCGACACCGGACTCGGCGATGAACGTGTCGAGCAGGGCGGGTGACGGGGCTGCCTTTTTCAGCGCAGCCGCGAATTCGGTTGCCAGGTCGCCCCATCGCGCATCGCGCCACACCATGACCCGGGGGAACAGGCGGGAGGCCGGCGGCATGTCGGACTCGGGAATATAGCCTTTGGTATTCCTGTAGGTCCAGCTCCAGGTGCGGGTCCGGGCGGCGGGGTCCGCCGACTCGGCGAAGCGGGGAAGGGGGGCGCCCGTCCAGTTCAGCTCGGTCTTCTTCAGCGGGTAGTCTTCGGGGAACTCGATCGTCAGCTCATCATGCAGGGTCGGTTCCCGCTCGCCGTACAGGTCGTCGATCAGCATCGGCCGCAACGGGGTCGGCGCCGAGGCGGTGAGCGACCAGGCGATGTCGATCACGCCTCCAAGATCCACGTTCTTCAGACCGAACTTCAGCTTGCGGAGCCGGTCATACTCGGGGGTGGCCGAGAAGATCCCCTCGTCCGAGACGGTGTCGTCGGTGAGATGGTGTACCCGCCCGTCGGGCGCGTAGGTGTGGCCCCACAACAGCTTCACCGCCTCGCGATCGGCCATGTAGAAGGCGGCCTGGTCGGCTTTCCCCAGCCCCGGCTCTTTCAGAATCTGCACGATCTCGCGGCGGACCAGCTCGTAGGAGCCGTCGGGGTTGATCCGGAACCGGCGCTGCCGGTACAGCGTGAGGAAATCCGCGTCGGGATACGATGCCGGCGCCGGAAGTGCCGCGAGGATGCCCGCGGCGATCGGCTCTGTAATGCTTGCTATAGATTGAACCTCGTCCCCCTGGCGGAGGGTCGTCAGGAGAATGTTGGTGACGCTCGCCGTGGGGAGGATCACCTGGCCGCTGCCGATCTCGTCGAACACGACCGTGTCCTGGCGGATTCCGAGCAGCTTTCCCGTATGCTCTTCTCCCTCGTTGAGATACACGACATCGGCCGCCAGCGGAGAAACGGCCGCCAGTACGGCGGCCAGGAGGATGGTCAGGGTGCGTGCGTTCATCGTCCGGCCTCCTGCGATGCGGTTTCCTCGAGGAAGATGCGCTCTTCCGTCGATTGGGAGATTTTTTCGAGGGCAGTCTTCAACCTGTCATACTCCGCCACCGGAACGCGGCGGGCCGTGACGGCGAGCGACCGGTCCAGCCGGATCGTGTCGCCGGATTGTGTATATGTGGCATTATATTTTATCCAGGGGGTTTCGACCGCGACGGGTTTCGGCAGAAACTTGACGCGGAACCCCTCCGGCAGCCGCACGTCGATCGCATCGGTGCGCAGCGAGGTCGTTCCGTAGGAAATGTCGTAGGTGCGCGACGCGAGGCCCACCTCGGGGAACCGCAGCCGCAGCGCCGGGATCTCGAAGATCATGTACCGGCCCGACCGCGGGGCATACCGGTGCAACGCGTAGACCGAGCCCATCCGGAACGGCCGGGAGAAATCGAGCGGATCGGCATGCGTCGCCGTGGCGAGCGTGTAGTTGGGGCTGAGCGCCCCGATGCTGCTGCGGACCGACTGTTCGAACTCCTCGGGTTTGAGACCCCGGGTCCAGCCGCGCAGCGAGGCCTCGAACGAGCCGGTTGCGATGGTCTCCGTCACGATCTGCAGGGTGCCGTCGGGCGAAAGGACCAGGGTGCGGCTGGCCAGGGTTGCGTTGTCCTCGGGCGGGGGCAGGGGAACGTGATTGATCCGCCGCAACTGCGCGTTGTCGACCGAAACGTCGTGGTCGTCGCTGCGCAGCGCCGGATACCGGTAGTCCGAGGCGGTCGAGTCGAGGTAGAACACCCGGCCGTCCATGTGCACCTCGGTGATGCAGTGATTGTCGTCGAAGACGCCGATCTCCCGGATTGCCCTGCCCGCATCGTTCGTGCGCACGCCGACCGGGTAGGCCTCGATGCCCAGGCATCGGAGCATGGTTGCGAGCAGCATCCCCTTGTCGGTGCAGTCTCCGAACCGGTTCTTGAGGGTTTCTTCGGCGGCCCGGCCGACCTGGTTCGCCGCTAGGCTGCCCTTGACCGAGATATACCGGATGTCCTGCTGGCAGAACCGGTACAGGCGCGCGATCTTCTCGTGAACGTCCCGTGCACCTTCCGTCAGTTTCTCCACCTGGCGCTTCACCGCGTCGGTGACGACGAACCGCTTCTCGAACATCGGGGTGAGCTTGTTCCAGAGATAGGTGCGGTCTTTCTGAAGGCTGAACGCCACATTCGGCACGATCTCGCGCCAGGGGGGCATCATCGGCTCGGGAACCACGGGCGGCATCTGCGTGAAATGCCACCGGTAGACCGTCTCTTCCCCCTCGTCGCGCACGGCCGGCTGGGCCTTTTCCGGGGAACAGCGGAACGCGGCGTGGTGGAGGGGCGTTCCCTTCGGAACCCGCACCGTGAGCAGCGACTCGACGACCGGGTTGGTATCCTGGAAGAACGAGCGGCCCTCGAAGAGCTTCGGATCGAACGGGTTGAACTCCTCGGTTTCGTAGGCATAGTCGATCAAACTGCCCACTTCGGCGCCGGGGATGGTGAACGATATCGTCTGATATGGATTGTAATACTCGCCGCCCGAACTTGCCTTGGTGATCTTGATCTGGTCGGGGGTGATGGAGTGTACCGCCCCGTCCGGCGTCAGGCAGCGGGCATGCAGCAGCCGCACGCGTTCCCGGTTCGGGTCGAACCCGATGCCGGCCTCGGCGGCGCCGAGGGCTTCCTCCTTGGCCAGCAGCAGGGTCTGGCGGACCCGGGTGCGGTTCGTGCCGTCCGGCAGCAGGCGATACTCGAGCTCGTCGAGCACCGTCACCGAGGGGGCGTCTGGATGCCTCTCGAGCATCTCGCGACCGCGGCCCAGGAGCGGCAGCAGATCGGCCGCCTCGGTCGCGAGGACGGCATTCTCGCCGCCGCGCGCCGTGAAACTCACCTCGCGCACGGCGGTGCGGGGCAGCGACAACGTCTGGCTGCCGGTGCGCAGTTCGAAGACCGTGCCGTCGAACCGGACCTCGTCGGCTTCGGCGACGTTTCCGTCGGCGAGGGAGAGGCGGGCCGCCGAAAGCCGCGGGGATGCGGCCGGCAGGGTGAGCGCGGCCAGGGCGAGCCCGAAAACCATCACGCGTGATCGAGTGTTCATGAGACGCTCCAACGGAGAGGCTGGCCGGTTCCCCGGCTGATGCATTCTACGCCAATTCCCCCCACATTTCGACCCTCATCCGCACCCCCACTGGGGACACGGAACATGATTCACCATGAGGAGACCGTTTTTACCACAGAGGGACAGAGAAACGGAGGCTGGATAAATCCTCTCCTCTACCTCTGTGTCTCCGTGGCTCTGTGGTGTGTTGCTTTCGATGAAACCAGCCCCCACGGGAGGGCGGGAAAACCGATCCGCAGATGTCGCAGATGACGCATACCCTTCGATGAGCTGAAATCCCCTGCCGGCTCAGGGGCGGAGGCCGCCGTCGAGGCGGGGCAGGGCGTGCAGCCAGCGTTTCAGGCGGGTCTCGAGGTCTACGAGGGTTTCGTCGAAAAACGCCCGGGCACGTTCGGGCGAGAAATCCGGCCGGCCCTTCGGATCGCCGCCATACAACAGCACCTCGCCGGGCGGCGGGAAGCACCAGAACCCCTCGTCGGGCTGGTAATCGTCGTTTTCGGGGGCATACTGCGCCGGAACGACGGTTTCGGGATGCAGCGCGACCATGGCCGCCGTTTCCTCGACGGCCGCGTGGCCGCCCAGTCCTCCATAGATCCGCTGCGCAACGGGCTCGGCAAGCTTCCACCAGTGGATGACGCACAAGGCCGTCTCGCGTTCGCGCACCAGGCGACGGACGACTCCCTGAAGCGGCGGCCGGTTCCCGCCGTGGCCGTTCACCACGACGATCGTGCGGAACCCGTGCCTGCGGAAGCCGCGCAGCGTCGTTTCGATGAACTCCCCCCACATCTCCTCGGGATAAAAGCTCCCCGGGGCCGTCTGGGCAAGCAGGTTCGTCAAGCCATACGAGAATGGCGGCGCACACAAGCCGCCGAGGCGGCGTGCGAGCTCGATCGCGACGCCTTCGGCGCACAGCGTGTCGGTGCCGACCGGCAGATGCCGACCGTGGGCCTCGAGGGTGCCGACGGGAAAAAACAGCGGGCTGCCGGCAGCTATACATTGAGAGATATATGGCGTGGTGAGGCGGTCGAGACGGACCTCGGGGACGGTGGCGGAATGCGTGCGGGATGGCATGGACATGGCAAGGAGCTCCCTGATGCGGCTAGAGGATCAACCAGAAGGTGAAGATTCCGGCCAGAAGGGCGAGACGGAACGCGAGATTGAGCGGATCGGTCGGATCGACGCCGATCAGCCATTCGACCGTTTCACGCACGGCGTCCACTTCGAGCCAGAAGCAGAAGACGACGATGGCCGAGATGACAAGGCCGCCGAGCAGGAACGGATGATACAGCAGGTAGGTGCTGCCTCCGATGCCGAGAAAGGGGCTTCCCTGGGCGTGGAACAGCCGCTGGCCGATCCGCACCCGAGAGGCGAGGCCGGGGCGCAGCCGCAGCACGATGCCGTCCATGGTCTCGATCCGGCCGATCTGGGAGCGGTTCCAGGTGCCGCTCCAGAGGGGCGGCGGCACCGACGTCACCGAGGTGTCGAAGGCCGGCATCGATCGGATCGTCATCGTGTCCGTGGCCAGCATCGCGAAAATGATGCCGAAGACGATGATCGAGATGAGCTGGGATACGGCAAAAGCGGCGCCGGCCGGCGTCGGAGGCGGCTCGTCCTCGGGCAGGTTGAACTGCTTCGGCGGGGCCTCGGGTTCGCGCCGCGGCGGGTTGTCCCAGTTCATCGGGTCATACTGCTGTTTGCTCATGTAATCACTCTCGCCCCTCAGAGTGTAACGCATCCGCCCGTCTGTCTGCCACCCATCCGCCTGATCCTCTCTTGATTCCGGTCCGGGCGCGGGATATACTCTCCCCGGCCCGGATGTATTGCCCGGGCCGTTTTTTTGAATCCCAGGCTCCCGTGCGTCGGAGCCGCTCGTTCCAGCAAAGGTGGCATGTGAAAACGACCAGATCCGGTTTGACCGAACAACAGGTTCTCGAAAGCCGTCGCAGACACGGCGCGAACGTCATGACCCCGCCCGAGCGGGATCCCTGGTGGAAACTCTGGCTCGAGAAGTTCGACGACCCGATCATCCGCATTTTGATGATCGCGGCGGGCATCGCGATCGTCGTCGGCCTCGTCGACGGCACCTACCTCGAGGGAATTGGTATTCTTATTGCTATATTTCTTGCGACGACCCTCGCCTTCATCAACGAATTCAAGGCGGGCCGCGAGTTCGATATCCTGAACCAGACCTCCGAGGAAGTGGCCGTGAAGGTGATCCGCGACGGCGGCTTTCGGACGGTGCCGCGGAAGGACATCGTCGTCGACGATCTCGTGCTGCTCGAGGCGGGCGACGAGGTGCCGGCCGACGGCATCCTGCTGGAAGCGGTCTCGCTGCAGATCGACGAGGCCCGCCTGACCGGTGAGTCCGTGCCCGTCACGAAGCGCACGATCGAGACCGGAGAGCCGGCCGCCCGCGAGTCGGAGGCCCTTTCCGAAGCCTACGAACCGTTCCGGGTTCTGCGCAGCACCATGGTGGCGGATGGCCGCGGCCTGATGCAGGCGACCTCGGTCGGCGACGGAACTGAGATCGGCCGCACGGCCCGTGCCGCTGCCGAGGAGACCGGCGAGGAAACGCCTCTCAACAGGCAGCTCGAGCGGCTCAGCAAGGTGATCGGCGTCATCGGGTTCGGTGTCGCCGCCCTGACGTTCGCCGCCCTGATCGGCCGCGACTTCCTCGCCGGCGAACTGCCCCTGACCTGGCAACAATGGGTGTTTGCGCTGCTGCTCGGGGGCAGCGTCATGGCAAGCCTCGTGCGCATCTGGATCCCGATCGTCGGGGATGCGTATCACCTGGCCGGCCGCCCCTTCGAACCCCCGAGCCTCCTGAAGGAAGAGGGCATGCTCGCCTGGCTGAAAACCTTCGGCCTGGGCCTGGCGATGTTCGCCGTCGGCCTGGTTCCGTTGTATCTGCTGGGGCTGATTCCGGCGGCTCCCGCCCAGTGGCTGCCTCTGCACGCGGTCGAGGAGTTCCTGCACTTCTTCATGATCGCCGTCACGATCGTCGTCGTCGCCGTGCCCGAGGGGCTCGCGATGAGCGTCACCCTCAGCCTCGCCTACAGCATGCGCCGCATGACGGCCGCCAACAATCTCGTCCGCCGCATGCACGCCTGCGAGACGATCGGCGCCGCCACCGTGATCTGCAGCGACAAGACCGGCACTCTGACCCAGAACCGCATGACCGTCGGCGGCCTCCATGCCCCCTGGCTGGCCGACGGGGCCGGCGTGAAGAAGGGGCTC
>JAKQOH010000149.1 GCA_029565415.1 Candidatus Rifleibacteriota bacterium
GCACGAAAGCTCCTGCGCACCGAAGTCGACCACCGGGGCGGCCCTGGCGAGACGATCAGTCCTGCGCCGCCTGCCAGGAAATCCGCTCCAGGAAGTCGTGGGCGCGCAGACGGTCGGCTTCCAGCGTGGCGTGGGCCAGCAGATCTTCGTAGTTGCGTCGGGCCAGCGTCAGATCGCCCGCTAGATAGGCGGCCTCGCCGTAGACGCGACGGCATTCCTTGGCGAACTGGGGTAGCAGGGGCGTGGGCAAGGGCGGGCCGTCGAGGGGACAGGCCTGGCCGAACGGGACAAGCGCATCCCCAAGAACTCGATCAAGCTCCGGGCGATGCTGTCCGAGATCATGATCCGCCACCGCCGCAGCGACACGATGATCAAGTTCCCGCAGCGGTTCGTGCACACCCAGACGATCACCCTCAAACCCGACGAGGCGCGCCTCTACAGCGAACTGACGGATTTCATCCGCCGTCGCTACTTCACCCTGCCGACGCACAACAATCCGCGCGGCATCAACCGGCTGACCCTGATCCTGCTGCAGAAACTGATGGGAAGCTCGACCCAGGCCCTCAAGCGCGCGCTGACCAAGATGATCTCCAGCAACTTCTACAAGGACGACTTCGACGACTCGCTCAAGCGGCTGCTCGATCTGGCCAACAACGTCGGCATGTCGCGCAAGACCGAGGTGCTGCTCGAGCTGCTGGGCAACCTCAACGAGAAGCTGATCATCTTCACCCAGTTCCGCGGCACCCAGGATTACCTCACGGATCTGCTGCGCGAGCGCGGCTATACGGTTTCGGTGTTCAACGGCCAGTTGTCCCAGACCGAGAAGGATGCCTGCATCGAGAAGTTCCGCAACGAGAACCAGATCCTCATCTCGACAGAGTCCGGCGGCGAAGGACGCAACCTCCAGTTCTGCAAGGTGCTGGTGAACTACGATCTGCCCTGGAACCCGATGCGCATCGAACAGCGGATCGGTCGTATCCACCGCCTCGGCCAGACCGACGATGTGCACATCATCAACCTCAGCGCGAGCGACACGATCGAGTCCTACGTGCTCGAGCTGCTCGACAAGAAGATCAACATGTTCCGGCTGATCATCGGCGAGCTCGAGATGATCCTCGGCAACATGCACTCGAAGAAGACGCTCGAGCAGATCATCATCGACATCGTCACCATGTCGCCCAACCAGGAGGCGATGAAACGCAAGTTCCAGACCCTCGGCAACAAGCTCGAACGCGCCCTCAAGACGCACCAGGACATCACCCGCTCCCAGGAGGACATCTTCAATGGAAACGAGTAAAATTCAGACCCTCGTCTTCTCGTTCATGGACAAGGTCGGCATCTCCCGCACCCAGTCGGATGCCGGCGTCTGGAGCGCGTATATTCCCGAGGCCGAGCGGGCGTTCTTCAACGGCTACGAGTTCCTGCACTTCACCTTCGACCGTGAGATCGCGGAACGGCGCCGCGAGCTCGAGCTGATCTGCCCCGGCTCCTTCCTGCTGCGCAAGATCGTGGACCGGCTCGTCGAGATTCCCAAGGTGAGCCGCCTCTTCAGCAATGCCGCTCCCGAGCTTCCCGCGACGGGGAACCATCCCGGCGAACTGCGCGTTCTCAGCGGCTGTAAGGCGCATTACCGGCAGCAGGTGCTGTTCCATTTCCGCGTCAGCATCATCGGGGACCAGCGCACCGAGCAGTTGTTTTCGGCCCTTGCCGACCCCGCAAAGCATGAAATATCATTGAAAGAGGGATTGACCGGCATCGATCTGACGACCTTCACCGAGACGGCCGATCCTGCCCTTCCCATCCAGGAATCCGGCGAAGATCTCGTCCGTTTGTATCTCCAGGCGTGCCGAACCCTCGAAGCCTCTCTCGAAGACCGGGTCCGCGAACTCCAGACCGAAGCCGACGAGGCGTTCCGTGAGGAGCTCGAGAAAGTCCAGGCCTACCTCGAAGACCAGAAGAAAGAACTCCAGAAAAAGCGCGAAAACGTCTGTTTCCACCTCTACTTCTTCCAGAAGGAAGAGGAGATCGACAAGATGGTGCGCGAGCTCGAAAACGAACAGACCCGCAAAATCGAGGAGCTGAAGGAGAAGCATGCGTTGAAGATCCAGGTGAGCCTGATCAACGCCGTCGTGCTGTGCATCCCGACGCTCGGCCTGCCGACCGGCCAGACCGCCACCCGGCGCAAGCGCGATTCAAATGTCTTCCCGATCCATCTCGGCTCGCCCGACCGGCTCGAGGCGCGACCTGCCGTCTAACACCCGGACCAGAAAACCCGACGACACGGAGGTTGAACGATGTTCTTCAAGCAGATCCTGATCATCTTCATGATCCTGGGCCTCCTCGGCTATGTCTACGGGGACCGGGTATTCTATTTTCAGGCGAATCTGATGATCAACTGGCAGTATGACTTTCCCGCCTACGAGGCCTTCGAGCGGATCGTGCGGTATTATCCGAACAGCAAATACCGCGCAGAGTCGTACAAGATGATGGACATCCTCATCAAACGGAACGGGGATCTGAGGAATTATCTCAACCAGCGCGACAATGAAATCCGCAAACTCGAAAAACAGCGGGCGAAACAGGAGTCGTTCCGGTGACGAACGACATGGATGTGTTCGATGCGTTTTCCGCGCCGGTGATCGCTCGGCGCAGTGTACGTCAGTTCCGGCCGGATCCGGTCGATCCGGCGCTGATCCGGCGCGTGCTCGAAACCGTCCGCTACGCGCCCGCGCCCACGAACCGTCACTGTTTCCGGTTTCTTGCCGTTTCCGACCAGCTCCTGCTCCAGTCCATGAGCCAGGATGTCTCGCGGCGGATCGACGAGATCGCCGGCCGTCTCGACGGGGAATCGGCGGCCGCGTTTCGGGACTATTCGAAGTGGTTCACCTTCTTCGACCGTGCACCGCTCGTGCTGTTCGGTGCCTATCGGAGCTTCGCCTCCCGCCTTCCGAGCGGGGAAAACGACCGCACGCTCGAAGGGCTTGCCGAGATCCAGGCCTTCGGCGGAGCCGTTCATGCCCTTCTGATCGGCCTGCACGCCGTCGGCTTGGGCAGTTGCTGGATGAGCGGGCCGCTGGTTGCAGAGAACCCGCTCGAGCGGCTCCTCGATCTGCAGAAACCCTGGCGGCTCGGGGCGGTCATCCCCGTCGGCTGGCCGGCGGTGCGTCCCAAATGCCCCAAAAAGCCCTCCGTCGAGGACATCCTCGTCTGGTATCCGCCGAAATCCTCCGCCTGACGGGATGCCCGAGCATCCGCAGCGCCCCACGGAACAAGAACCCGTGGGGCGCTGCGGCGTTATGGTAAATTACCAGTTATATATTGCCTGGATTCCGTAGATGTCGAACGAGGTGTCGGTATCCCCGGCGAGATTGCCGCGCAGGAGGTTCCCGGGCACCGTGGCCCGCAAATCGATCGGCGCCTCGTCGTAGAAGAGCCGCATGATGCCGGCGGAGATCAGTAGCCGGTCGGATGCGCGATACTCGGCGCCGATGGCCACCTGGCGGCTGTCCGAGCCGGGGATGCGCGGGGTGCGCCGGTTGTCCGGAATCGGGGAGCGGTCCAGGGCGACACCGGCCCGCCAGGCGAGTCGCGAGCTGCTCTGGAACCGTACGCCGGCCGAGGTGAACCAGACGTCGCGCCACCCCTCGGCAGTCACGGCATCGGGCTGGGCCGGATTGTCGAATTGCACCGTCAGGCCCCCGTACCGATGCCAGAATGTCTTCGTGACGTCCAGCATCAGAGTCCAGGAGGCGCCGCAGGTGCGGCTGTAGCCGAGACCGAAGATCTCCGGGGTCGTCAGGTGGGCATGGGCTGCGGTCGGGGCGAAGATGCCGGTTGCCGCGTTGAGCGTGGCGGCCATGCCGGCCTGATCGAAGGCGAAGGAGCCGGTTCCCTCGAGCCGGTGGCGGACGGCGGAGCGGAACGAAACTCCGAGGGTTTCCCGGGGGGAGAGATCGCACAGAAGGCCGATCACGTAGCCGGCATCCCGGGAGTCGCCGGTCAATTCCGCGATGCCGTCCTGGAGCGTGGGGGCATTGCCGGGAATGCCGTTGGCCGCGGCGATGCTGCCGTAATCGACGGCATTGCTCAGCTTGGCCTCGACGGACTGGATGTTCAATCCGATGCCCAGCCGCCATTTCCCGTCGAGCCGTCGGGCCGCGACGGGCATCACGGCGAGGGACTGCATGTCCGAGTCGAGGGCATGATACCGGCCGACCCAGGTGGGGGCATACGACGTCTTGAGGCCCCAGGGGGCGTTGACGGCCAGCCCGAATCTCCAGCCCTGACGATCGGCGATCGAGGCATACAGGGCCGGGATCGTCGCGGACGGGGCCGCGTCCTCACCGCCCGGGAAGCCGCCGATCACCCCGCCTGCCGCCGTCGTCGCGCTTCTCAGCCGGAAACGGACCTCGGGTTCGAGCTGGAGGACCGAAACGGCTGCTTCTCCGGGCTCGTGCCGCATGAGGGTGGCGGGGTTGAAAAACATGTCGGCCAGATCGTGGGCGCCGGTGTGAACTCCGGCAAACGCGCTCGACAGGCCGGAAGTGCTGTGCTCGCGGACCAGATATCCGGCGGATTGGGCCGTTCCCGGCAGAAGAACCGCAACGAGGACGAACAGAAGGGAGAGGCGTGAGAAAGAATGCATGGCGCGCCTTTCAGGAGGATGATCGTGAGGTGGGAGAATGATAGGCGATTTCATTCCGGCGGACAACCCGCCTGAGACATCCGCAGCCTGGATTGCCGGGGAGGAGCACGGCGGGGAAAAAAAGAACCGGTTCACGGGGAACCGGTTCGACAAATAGGAACGTGGGATGTAAAAACGGTGTTGATCAGGATTCCCGGAGGAACTTCGCGACGGTGTCGAACATGCCGCGGGCCTTGCGGCCCATGACGACACCGATGTGGCCGGCGTCGATGACGACTTCGTTCACGGGACCGGTCACGAGCTCCGAGAGGCAGCGGGCCGACTCGATGGGGACGATGTGATCCTTCGAGGCCATGACGTTCATCGTGGGGACCCGGAGTGTCGAGAGGTCGATCCTGACGCCGTCGAGCTCGAAGCTGCCGCCGCGAAGGGCGTTGTCGTGGTAGCACAGCTTCACGTAGCCCCGGTAGGCTTCGCCGGGCACGTTGACGTTGTCGTTGAGCCACGACTCGAGAGCGACGATGCTTTCCGAGGCCTTCGCGTCGAGACTGCTTTCGAACACGTTCTTCCACTTCTGATAGCTGGAGAACGGCTTGATCAGCTGGAACGAGGACTGGAGCATCGAACAGTCGGCGTGGCCCAGCACGTCGACGAGGGTGTCGACGTCGAACGCCTCTTTGCGGGCCCAGGCCGAGAGGGGGCCGTCGTCATGGAAGTTGACCGGGGCGGCCAGCATGACGAGTTTCTCGATCCGGTCGGGGTGGAGGGCGCAGTGCATCAGCGACATCGTGCCGCCCATGCAGTAGCCCAGCAGCGATGCCTTCGCGGCGCCGGTGTCGCGGCACGCTTCGCGCGTGGCCATCGAAACCAGGTCGTCGATGAAGAACCGGAAGGAGAGGTGGTCGTGCTGCGGGCCGGGCGTTCCCCAGTCGATCAGATAGACGGGAATGCCGGCTTCGCGAAGGCTGCCCGCGAGGGTGGCCGAGGGCATCAGATCCATGATGTAGGCGCGGTTGATGAGGGAGGGCACGAGGACCAGCGGCGTCTTGCAGGTCAGGGGGGCGGTGCCGCGGTAGCGGAGCACGCGCATCGTGTCGAACCGGAAGATCTCGTCGACGGGTGTTGCGCCGCGATACGGTTCTTCACGGGGCGTGCCGGGGGCCGCGAGCAGTGAGTCCATGTTGCGCTCGAGGATGCGGGTCGCCAGCTCGAGGTTGTTCCCCGCGGCTTCGATCATGCGCCGGGCGCTGGTGGTGAGGGTGTCGTTCATCGTCGCCTCCTGTTGGCGAAGTTCGGAGTGCCGTCTCAGGCGTTCGTGCGGCCGGCGAGGGTTTCGGTCTGGGTGCGGAGCTGGTCGGCGATGCCGGCGAGCTGGGTGGTGATCTTGTCGAGATAGGCGTTCTGGTCGTAGAGACGGCGGTTCACCTCGTCGAGTTCGCGCTTGGTGACGAACTGGCAGACCTCGGCCCAGCGGTTCAGGTTCGTTTCCCAGATCTTGCGGGCATCGAGCATCTGCTCGAGCGAGCGGGTCATCGTGTTGACGAAGGTCTGGGACTTGGCGAACTCGTCCATCGACTGTGCAATGCGATTCTCCCAGAACGTCTGAACGTCGCGGCCGGCCTTGAGATACTCCTGAAACAGTGCTTCCATCGTGCTGCTCCTTGATGATGTCGGGGTGTCTTCCTGAAATGAAGATACTCGCGTTGCAGGATAAAGTCAAGCAATAATTTTGCGCTGCACAAAATCTGTCGGCTGGATCAGCTCTGGACCGAAGTGGGTGAAATGGGATGGTGCAAAAAACCGCCCGGCTCGGAGCCGGGCGGCGGGGGGCGGGGGGCGGAGGGGGATCAGGCCTTTTTCGCGGGCTTCTTGCGGGGGGCGGCCGGCTTCGCGGCCGGGCGCTCGGCGGGCTGTGGGCCGGCGGCGCGAAGTTCGGCGAGCTGGTCTTCGAGGTCGAGGAGTTTCGACTCGATCCGCTGCAGATAGCCGAACATGCGTTCGAGATCTGTTTTCGAGGGCATGTTGATCGACTTCAGATACGCCTCGATCTGGGTGCCCATCTGTTTGCGGAGGTCGAGGGAGTGCGTCATGGCCTGGCTCATCGTCTTGATGAAGTTCTCGTCCTTGCTCAGGCGCTCGAACGACTCGGTCATCGTCTTTTCCCAGGACTCCATCATCGTGCGGCCGAAATCGAAGGGATTGGTCACGGATCTTCTCCTTATCTGGTCAGTAGCCAGGTGTCGATCTGCTCGAGCACGGTCCGATCGAAGCCGACGAAGATGTGGTTCAGATCGAAGATCGCCTTGCCGAGAAGCTTGGCGCCGCGGCGCAGGATGCCGTCCGTCGAGAGGGACGAGGCGAGCAGCACCACGCCGTCGGAGGGCTGGCCGACGATTTCCCACGGCATGGGGAAGTAGCCGAGGCCCTTGATATATTTTGCAATATACTTGCTGCGGCCCGCGATGACGCCGAGGCGCACCGAGGGATCGATGCCCCGCTCCTCGAGCCGGTAGATGAGTCGGCCCCCGGCCTTGATCGCGGCGTCGATACCCCGCGAGCGGACATACAGCGAGGAGCCGCCGAAATACAGCGTATTGGCCGTCAGGTTCGCATCGCCCGGGGTTGCGCTGTCGGGGCCGAGATCGACGCCGGCATCCCGTGCGAGGTTGAACAGGAGCTGGGCCTGGCCCGGAAAGTAATTGGGTGTCTTGGCGAAGACGGACCGGGGTCGGACGTCTTTCCAGCCCATGGCGCTCATCAGGTAATCCGCCGCGACGGGGGAGTTGATCTCGTCGGGCTGCTGCGTCACGGTCAGGTTGTAGAGGTAGTACCGGAACGGGATATCGATCCCCCGGAACGGCGATGCGATCGCGACATAGGTGCGCACGTCGCCCCGATACGGCGTCAGCCAGGGCTTTTCCGGGAAGAGGGCTTTCATGTCGGAGAGATAGATGCGGGTCGCGACGTTGCCCTTCGAATGCGCGATCACGTCCACCTTGAACGTCGGGTCGTTTGTGCGGCGCATGATGATGCGGATGCGCCGGATGGCGTTCGCGATCTGCTCGGCCTGCATGATGTTGTCGCCCTGGTTGTGGGCGAACGTGACGGCGAAGGTGGCGTAGCCCATCTCGGCGAGCCAGAGGGCGAAGCCCCGCTTGTCGGGATCGATCTTGGAGGGCATCAGGTGGTCCTGGGGGTGGAGCCATGCCCGGTTCGCGTTGTCCCCCGCCCCGTGAACCAGCAGTACCGGGTTGCGCAGCGTGCGCCGCTTGTAGCCACGGGCGCAGTGCAGCAGAAATTCCCCCGAGGGCGGGGTGGAGGTGTCGCCGAACCATTTCCGGAGGGATGGATCGAGGATCATCGAGGGCGGGGCGAACGGCTCGGGCTTCATCATCGGATGGCTGTCGCGAAGCCGTTCGACGCACTCCCAGAGACCGCATTCCGGCTGTCGGAAGACGGCGACCGGCTCGGGGGAGAACAGCTCCGTTGCCGCGGCCGGGGCGGCCAGGAACGGCATCAGGGTCAGCAGCGCCGTTCCGAACAGGCGGCGCAGCCAAGCTCCGGGACGGAAAGGGGGCGTGGGGAAGTTCATGTCATGCCTTCTTTCGCGGGCCTCGAGGTGGGCCGTCATCACGCGTGGCCGAGCCACTCGATGGTTTCTTTCCAGACGGTTTCGCGGATGGGGTGCGCCACGGTCAGCGAGACGTGGCCGGCTTCGTATTTCCGGTTCGTGACCCGGGAGTTGGGCAGAAGGGCCGGGTTGCGCTCGGCGCAGGGGACCGAGACGACGTGGTCCTGCGTCGCGTAGATGTTCAGCGTCGGGAACGTGATGCGGGTCAGGTCGACGGGTTTGCCGTCGATGCGCATCGTGTTCGAGGCCAGCAGGTTCTGCTGGTAGCAGTCGTGGATGATTTCGACGAAGGTCTTGCCGGGGAAGGGGACGTTATCCGTCGCCCACCGGTCGAGGGCCTTGAAATTCTTCAGATACGTGTCGTTCAGGATGTTTTCGAACAGCATGCGGGGTTTGGCGATGGAGTTTCGCGTCTGCAGGAACGGGAACGGCGCATGCAGGATTTTTTCGGGGATGCAGCCGAAGGTGTCGGCCAGCTTGCGCGGATCGAACGAGTTCTTGTTCGTCCAGAGCGTGAGCAGGCCGCCCTCGGTGAACTCGAGGGGGGTGGTGAGCAGCACCAGCTTTTCGTATTCCTCGGGGTGGAGGGCTGCCATCATGGCCGCAAGGGTTCCACCGAGGCAGTAGCCGAACAGGGTCAGTTTTTTTC
>JAKQOH010000181.1 GCA_029565415.1 Candidatus Rifleibacteriota bacterium
CCCCCCTTCCGCTGTCGCCGGCCCGGTGTGCGGCGCGGAAGGGGGGTGGGCGACGATCGATGCGAGATTGCTGCTGGCCATTCATCCCAACATGGCTTGCTTCGATTATTCACACGACCGGTTTTTCAGGAATGACGCCTCGTCTCAAAACGCTGCCGCTCTCGGTCAGACCCTGCAGGCTGCCTGGAACAAAACACAGCCGAAGCTTCGCGAACTCGGAAAGAAGCTGGACAAGATCAACCAGGCCAAGTTCGACATTCTCCAGAAACGTGAAGCGACGATTCGGTCTCTGATGGAAAATGAAGCGAACAAGCGAGGCCAGATGCGCGACAGGGCCAAGCAGATCGGGGAATATGAAGCACAGTATTCGAAATCGCTTGCCGAGTGCGACTCCCAGATTGCCCAGCTTGCCCGCGAGATCGAAAATACCCAGGAAGAAGCATATTCACCGGTATATTTAACGAAGAGCGAAACGGCGATGCGGTTCGAATCGATGAAAAAGGAAATCGAGTCGCTGATCGAGCAGACGGCCCGAGAAAACCGGATCGGGGTCGTTCTGGATACCTCGTTCGGGCGAAGTTCCCAGCAGCATTCGCCGAAGCCTACGACGATTCCCCGGTATCCGGAGCCGTCAGATACTCTCGCTTCGAAGCTGTTCCATACGTTTTCGAACTGGACGCCGCCTCAGGTTCCCGCAACGACCGTCCCCGGACCAAACGGAAAACCGATCCCGGCGAAAGATCATGTCGCTTTTGCCGCGGGCCAGAACATGGTTCAAACGCTCGAGCGATATCTCGAATTCAAGCCGTATCTCACGACGACGGCTGCCAGGTTCAGCTCCGGAAACATTTTCCTCACGGGGGGGATGGATCTGACGCCTGTGGTTGCGAAAAAAATTTTTACCAGGTATCGGATCCCCGTCGAAATTCAAAACAGTTTCCAGCTGCTCATCCAGAAATACGGACAGTTTGATCGAACATCCGGGATGTGAACGGCGATTCACTTGCCAAGGGAGGATCCTATGAGTAGTTCATGGTTTCGTTCTGTTCTCGCCTTGAGCTTGTTCGTGCTGGTTCTCGCGGGACCGGCTGCTGCTTTGCACCAGTATTATGAGCAGAACGGCGACTGTTATGTCCTGATCTGTGATGGTCCGTACCGTGGCGCCTATGCGCTGAACAACCTCACGGGCGGTGCCGTTCAAAAGATCTGGGACCTCGAGGACTCCGACGGTCAGGATCTCGATGCCTATGGCATTGCCGCAACCCAGCAGTGGGACGGCTCCGCACCCCAGAAAAAGCTGTATGTCTTTGCGGGTATCGATACTGCCCCTCAAGACTGGTACGGCATGATCTCGCGGCGTGTGATCGTCTGGCCCGATGCGACCGGTGTATACTCCGAGGCGGTGGACCGGATCATCCATCGGTATCATGATCCCGGAAGTCCCGGAGACAGTCCGACGGGCCGCGGCAATCACTGCGCATCCGACTACTGCCAATCTCTTCCGAACATTTTCGGCGGAACCTGCTATCCGTGCAGTATCGTCCCAGACCCCACGCCTGGAAAGTCTGGATATTATGACGTTCCTGCCGGGCAATGGTATCACTCGCTCGACCATCCTGTTTGGAGCCCCTATACCTACGGATCCGGAGGAGGGGGCGGCTGGGTGCATTATGTCTGTCGGGAAAATGTCAAGGTGACGTTTCGTGACATCAAACTGCATTTGTTGGAAAGAAACACCGGCGTGGTCGATCCAGGCGATTTTCCGTCCGACGTGGCCTACGTGAAGACATCTGAAAATTCCACGCTCGACCAACGTGGAGAATGCGTTGACGGGTGTATCACGGCGAATGATGGCCTGACCGGCCCTGCCGGCGAGATTCCCTATCTCGATTGCTCTTATTCCAGCATCGGCAAGTCCTATCTGTACAGACGCGAGCCGACATTGACGGAATACACGCTGGTTGGAAAAGACGGCGATACGACGCTCGTGGGAGAACCATCGAACCTTACGACGACATCGATCGGCGTGAGTTCGAAAGACACGGCGGGCGACTTCGTCTACGTCGTCGGAACGGATGTGATCAACTCCTGGCTCACGGCCGCGGGTGCGCCGTACAGTATCGCGACCCTGACGGATTTTGCCGTCTCCGACCAGTGGTGGCAGACGGGCGGCATCGCCTATGCCTATGACAAGACGCAGCGAACCGTCTACAAATTCGTGCGAAATGACAAGCTTGGTACGACTCCCATTCCTGAGCAGATCAATGTGGGCCTCGATGGTTTCCTTCCCGACTCGATCGGGGCTGACGGGTTCGGCCACCTCTATTTGATGAAGACGCGTATGAATCCGGCTGATACGAGCACCTGGACCCCCGCGGATGCCAATCTCTACTTACAGACTTGGACAGATTTCTTCGGGAACAAATATGGGCGAGCCTTTTTCACACAGGGCGTATACAAAACGGTTTACAAACGGAATTATTACACCCGCGAGACTTCTCCTATATCTGGCGATATTGTTCTTGGAACGAATACATTCCTTCGCGATTTCATCGTGCCGGCAGGCCAGAATTTCAACGACAAAGCAAACTGGCAGTGGAATGGAGGCTTCGCCCAAATCGGAACGCCGGTCGAGACGGAATACGAAGTCAAAATCGCCGTCATCAACAGCGCCACTCCGCCCCAGGTCGAAGGAAACAGATCCGGTTTGTGCGATGTTCGCGGGCCGCTTTTGTTCAGTTCGGATACGGGCGCGTTCAATCCTGCTCCGGCCGACGAAGAAGGAAAATATACTGATGAAAATGTATATTTCTTCGAGGTGGAGAACTTTCCCAGATTCGATACCAACGAGGTCAATACGTGGTCCGGGGATGACATCGATGGTGACGGTCGGCGCGGGCAGTTCGTCTCGACCGTCAAAAAGTCTACGATGCAGTATTACTGGAAAGTGATCAAGGTCAAAGACGGCAATGGCGGGGCGGTCAACACCACCATTCTCGATCAGACCCTTACCGCTCCGGGCAGCTATCGGTTCTCCGCAGTACTCCCCGCTGGTGAGTATTGGGTTGGTGTCAAGACGGTATTCCATTATTACGATTACGATCTTTTGTTGCCGGGCTCTTTGGCTAACGACAAGGAATCGGTCCTCGTCGGGCCAAGAACCGCGGTTGGCGATACTCACTACCCCAACGGAGAAATCATCGCTGACAACAGCGGTTATTCATGGGTTTCGATCAACATCAAGGGGTGGAATCCGCCGCCTGAGGGCGACAGCGTCATCATGAGCGGGAAGTTCTCCCCGGCTACAGGGTTTACGTACAAACCGGACAACACCGACTCGTTCGGTGCGCTTGGCTACCCCAAATACGTCATTCCGGACCAAGCGGTTCAGGATTGGAGTTTCAAGTTGCGGGATAACCTTGAGAACAGGACAAACCATCCAACCGAAGGCCGCCTGACGATCATGAACGAAGCGAAGCCACCGATTCCGGCGGGGATCGTGAAAATTGTTCCGGACACCAACGTCTGGACCGACCCTTCGCCGCAGTATTCCTGGGAATCGCTGCTGAAGCGTGGCGATGATACGATCATCGAAGTCCCTCCGTTAACCACCAGCGGCCCCGAACTGTCCGCAGCCGAAACGAAGCGACTCTTCCCGGCGCCTTCACAGCCGAAGGCATATACTCTCAAGGCCACTGCGCGCCGTGTAGGAACGGTGCAGGCTTACTTCCCGACACCCATCATCTATCCGGACGGCAACATCGGCACCGACTGGGGTGAGCCGACCGACGTTCCGATCATCGTTCAGATGTCAGCCATGTGCGAAGTCATCGTGAAAGATTTGACCGGACCTCAAATTTCATACCCGAACCCGCTTGATGTTGGAACGGCGTCTGGCGTGTTCGTGAATCGTGAATTTCTGTATGGAACGACCGGCGAAACGATTGCGAGCCCGACCAGCCCGCCGGTCGTCACCCCGCAGAACCTCATCTTCGTCGTGGCTGACAACAATCCCATGGGGAATGACCCCACGACGTTGGCATATTCCGATCCGTATCATAACGACCCCACGACGAACGATCTGAGTGTCAACCATACGTATAGCGCACGATATGCCGAATTATACTATCCGACCGTTCCGGAAAGATCGGAGATCACTCCGGCGACCTATTACCGATCGAACAGCACTCAGAATGACAATACCAATTCGGAGTATAAGCTTCAGCAGAAAGATCTCGTCGAGTCGGACTTCGAAACCGGTGATCTGGACTGGCTGCCCAAGGAAAAATACAATAAGGCATTCTCCTACCGGATGTACAAGATTCCGCTTGCTGACCTCGCTCATTTCTCCGATCAGGGCGCCCCGTTGAAACTCGATCTCGCGAACAGCGTGAGCACCTACAAGAATCCGATATTCGGTCTCGTCGTCAAAGATGCTTCCGAGATCGGCCCGAGTTCGTCGAATGAAGCGGATTACATCGGCCGTGGAGAAATCGTCATTCGTGACAACGATCGCCCGACCGCCTTCATCCAGGCGCAGGAACTCAAACATGAGGGGGTGGTTCACCTCATTCCCTCGAATCTCTCTACCACTCTCCTCGGACAATGGCTGCGGCTTGCTCATCCTCCAACTTCCGAATCCGAGATGAACGGCGCTCAGGCCTGGACGGGAACCAATATCGGCGGAATTGATGACGGCCTAAAAGGCGATCCCGCGCGGCCCGTCTCGGCGGTACTCACGACCCCTGCCGCCGAATTCGAAGTCGATGTACCGGCGTTCTTCCATCCGATTCATTTCGACAATATGGGGGAAACCGTCATCAACAAGTTCTCCCTGTTCGATCTCGACGGAACGACGGTTCTCGACAACCGGCCGACCGGTGAAGATATTCGATATCTTTTCCGGCAACCTTCGACGGCCACGGCGAAATACACCGTCAACCTGGAGGTCAGCGATAACGCCCGCGGCTGGCCATCCAATCCACGTGATCCGTTCAATACGGCTGATTTGGACAATACGACGAAAAACACGCGCAGTCTGACGTTGCAGCTCGATGTATACGCTTCAAGGCTCGATATTCGCGTGATCGATCGTTCCAATCAGGGAAAATGACGGATGGACAACGTTCGATTCCGAGGCGGAAAAACCGGCGTGACCCTCGTAGAGATCGTCTGTGCATTTCTGATCTTCACGATCGCCACGCTGGCCGCCTCGGGATTGCTCAGCTTCGGGCATCGCGGAACGCAGAAGGATTTCCGGATGGTGGGCGCCATCGATATTCTTGCGGATCGCATGAACCGGCTGTCGCTGATACCGTATGCGAGCTTGACGACGAGCATTACCACCGAACCGACGACGTTTTCCAACGACGGAGCAGTGAATGTCAATCTCTGGAGCGTTCCCTACGGCCTGGCAAGCTATACCCGCGCAGGGAACTTCAACGTGGATTTCGTTTTGAGCCATCAGCCGGTCACATTCGGCGTGCAACCCTTCAACATCATGTCCTCGGCCGGATATGCTTCGAGTACTCCCACGACCTTTGCCTTCGACACATACCAGCCCTCCTATCAGGTGTATGATGGAGCGAATGCGACGCGTCCCTATCAGGTGATCAAGTATATCGTGACGGTCAAATGGACCGAACCGAATGGGAAGCCCCGATCGGTGCAGGCGGTCAGTTTCGTTGCGAATCTTCAGGGGGCCTTCTGATGACACGTTCGAGGCGAATGTTGCCGGCGAGGGGTGGCATGGCGATCGTGATCGTTCTGGTATTCTCGCTGACGCTGTTGGTTCTTGGAAGCGCGTATATCAAAACCTTCACGACCACCAAACCCGTCAATCCGAAGATGCTCGAGCGGCTGCAAGCGGATTTTTTCGCGCAGGGGATCGCTCAGATCGCGATGCTCAAATTCAAACGTTTCCCCGCCGACTTTTATCATGCCTACATCCATGCCCAGGCCGGCCTGACGAATATCACGCCAACGCCGCTGGCGCGGTTTCACGGCGGAAACAACACCCCTCTGCAGGATTATCGACCCGGAGGAGTCAGCATCGGCGCCCCGGTCCCTGTCGCTACTTATTCGACTATATATAATATGATTTCATATAAGGGTTATAACCGAGACGCTCTGGAAGTGCGCGTGTCGGTCACGGTCGGGACGGTTCAGCAAAATTATGTCATGACGGTCGATGCCAGCCGTACGAGATTGTTGTGACGACAGGGATGGACGAGTCATGGAACGGGTGAAAGCGCGCATCGGGTTCACGCTGGCGGAAGTTCTCATC
>JAKQOH010000217.1 GCA_029565415.1 Candidatus Rifleibacteriota bacterium
ATCCCATCCTACATGACCCCAAAAAGGGATTCAAGAAATGCAAAAATACGCTTGCATTTCAACGGAGTATCTCTGTGGTGCGTCGTTTTATCGGTTTTTCACCCATGAAGCGGAAAATGACAAACAAACCGGCGGTCGATCTGGAGCTGCTCGACAGGCTGATGCGGGATGTCGGGACGCATGCGGATGCCTACGTGCGGCGTGTTCTCACGGCGTCGGCGGAATACGGGACGTTTGGGCTGCCGCTGCTGAACGGGTTCCACGACGGTCTGCCGAAGACCGCATGCGAGAACTGCGGGGCGTGTTGCAACGCCGTTTCGATCTTTTCCCTCGAGTATCATAAAATCGTTCGCGATATGCTGACCCGATTCCCCCCGGCGCATGTCCGGGAACTGATCCTGGCCGCCCTCCGGATCGATCTCCGGCTGGCAGAACTGGAAAACGGGGAACGCCGGCTGCGCTGTTCGTTCCGCGACGACACCGCCCGGACCTGCGTCATCCATCCCGTCCGCTCCTTCGCCTGCCGCCTGTTCGGCATGCGGCACGACGACGGCCGGCGGGACTGCAACCGCGTCCGGGAGCTCGACGGGGAAACCTCCCCGGGGGATGCGGCCATCGAGGCGATGATGGCCCGCGTTCACGACGTCTCGGAGGCGCACGAGGTGCGGCCGGGCGAGCCGCCTGTGGCCTTTTTCCCCTTCGAATTCTGGCTGTTCCGGTATGCCCTCGGCCCGGTAAGGGCGATGGAAATATACCATAAAATATTAATACCGGCCTCGACACCCCTTTCGTCTTTATGGAAGGGGGCGCCAGGAAGAGGATGAGGCCGGGCAGTGGATGAGATACGGATTGAGAAGCATGTTTTCAGGAGGATTGCATGAAGCGTCTCTGGTTGTGTCTGTTTGCAAGCATCTGTTGCCTTCTTTTCCCGGAACCGGCAGCTCTCCGGGCCGAGGAAGGCAGATCGGCGGAATGTTTCAAACCCGTCGGTGAATGGACCGGCCGACTCCTCCTGCCCAAACCAGACCAGCGGGATCCGTCGGGCGGGGTTCCATTCAAAGTTGAGAACAGCCCGATTCCCGGGCTCGTCGGCAGGATCCTCTGGGTGCGCTGGGATACTTCCAGACCCTGGGACCAATGGTTTGAGACGCTTCGGTTCGACATTTCGATCAACCCCGGAAGGCTTGCGAAAACGATGAAATCCGGGATTCATCTTCCCGTTGCCCTGGACGGATGGAAACGGGTCAGCGCTCTCGAATCGCTCGCTGGCGCACGCCCCGGAGAGATGACGGTTCTCCTGGAACATCCGGTCCTGGACGGCGACGTGCTGCGCATAACCGAAGAGCCCGTTCAGATATGCGGGTCGCGGGTCGCTCTCGTCCGATTCGAGAGGCCTGCCGGCGACAACCGGTATCGCGTCACGCATTTCAACCCAACTGCGGGAGACTTCTCGGGACCTGCCGAAACCGTTTCGATCCCGGAAACCTCGTTCACCGGCCCCGACACCCCCGTCGCCCGGTCTTCCACCATCGGCATCGAGCGATCCCGGTTCAATGCGGACGGCTGGTATGCCTACGGGCGCCACGAAAACGGGATCTTCATCGTCGAAGCCCTCGAACCCCGCGCGCTGATGCGGATTCAGGCCGATCGCACCGTTTCCGGCGTCGGGCCGGTCAAGGACTATGTGTCTCACGAGCATCTCGCCGATCTCTCGCCGGGACTGGCACGCGTGACGGAACTGGTTCCCGGCCGGCAGCATGCATGGAAGGAAGGAGACCGCGGCCTGCTCGTGCATCTGTTCGGCTGGCGGCACCATCCGAAGGACAAGGGGGGCGTCGTCCTCGGGCTGGTGACGGGGCATTTCGCCTTCGGCCTTGCCACGGTAGTCCGGTGTCCATTCACCGGAGAGCCGCGGTTCGATCTCGAGTATCTGCAGTGTTATGCCCATAACCGGGTGAATATCGTTTCGGGACGGGTGAAATGGCATGACTACACGGGCAGTCTTCGCCGTGGCTGGATGTATACGATCCCCGTTTCCGACACCATCGTCCGGATCCCCGAGCTCGAACCCTATGATTTCGGCGGATGGGTCGTGCAGCCCTGGAATGGTCTCAGACGGCAGTTCGAGAAGATGCATGCCGTGTATCGTACGGGAGCCGGCAGCGGGATCTCGACGGTCTGGCCGGATGTTTCCTGCGTCCAGGACTCTCATTGCGCTCTTTACAGCGCCCTGCGGACCTTCGAAGAGACGATCGCCACATCGGGCAGGGTGAAGGCGTGGCTGAACGGCGCCGGCTCCGACAAGGACGAGGTGAAACGGTATCTGCGACTCCTCCTTCTCGTACGCCATGTGAAAAAATGCATCACGACGTTTGGCCTGGCCCAGGGAAACTGGCGTGAATTCCTCAGGAATCCTCTTGCGACGAGGGATCCGAATGCCGTCGCGATGGTTGTCAATGCCGCGCTTTCCCGGAATTCCGTCTTCCCCAGGAAGGGAAATGACCATCTTCTTCATATGGCGGCAGATATAGAATACCCGATGTGGAGCATTCTCGCCTGCCAGATCGGCGGCCTGATCCCGGAGCTCACCCCCCTCGCCCCGACATCGCCGACCGCCCGGTGATTGCACACGAGACGAATCCTCGCGAGGCCGTGTCTGGTTCGAGGGGCGCCTGGGCGAAAGGTGCTGTGATATGATGAGGAGGTGACCGTGCCGCACGGCCCGGACACCATTCCTATGCGAACGAAGAGGACAGGGGAGGCAGGATGGCGAAGCTACTGCGTGTCGTCAACCGCGAACAATGTATCGGATGCTATAGTTGCATGTATGCGTGCAGCCGGACCTGGGCGAAGGCGATCACCGTCGAAAAGGCCGCGCTTCGTATCCGCAACTATGCCGGCGTCGAGGGGGCTTTCTCGATCCGGCCCTGCGTGGGCTGCGACGAGCCCGACTGCGCCGCCGCCTGTCCGACCGGCGCGCTGACCCGGCGTAAGTTCGGGGGTGTCCAGTTCAAGGCCGAGACGTGCAACCATTGCGGCGCCTGCGTCCAGGCATGCGCGAGCAAGGCCCTCCAGTGGGACGTGGAGAAGCGCATTCCGCTCGTCTGCCATCACTGCGGCGTCTGCACCCAGTTCTGCCCGCGCGACGTGATCGCGATGGTCGAAATTCCCAGGGAGGCCTGAGAATGCCACGATTTCGCATGATGGATGTCGACCTGACCTCTGGCACCTCGACGATCACGGATGTGACCGACCGATTCGAGACCTGGCTGGGTGGCACCGGCGTTGCAACCAGCCTGCTCGCCGAGACCGACCCCGCCCTCGATCCGCTTGCTCCGGAAGCCCCGATCATCTTCGCGATCGGCCCGTTCAACGCCGTGTATCCGGTCTGCACCAAGACCGTCGCGATGTTCAAATCCCCTCTCACGGGGAACCTGGGCGAATCCCACGCCGGCGGCCGCCTCGCCATGGCGATGTTCGGCGCCGGGATCCATGTGTTGCGGATCACCGGCCGGGCGCCCGCCTTCTCGTATCTGACGATCAACGACGATCGGGCCGTCGTGAAGCAGGCGAACTCGCTGCGCGGCACCTCGGCCCTCGCCGCCGAGCGGATCATGCGCGACCGCGAGGACACGACGCACAAGAAGTCGATCGTGCGCATCGGTCCGGCTGGGGAGCGGCTTTCCCCGATCGCCGAGGTCACCGTCGATTCGTCGCGTCACTTCGGCCGGATGGGACTCGGCGCGGTGATGGGGGCGAAGAATCTCAAGGGCTTCGTGATCTCGGGCGGCAGCTACTGGCCGATCGAGAATCTTGCCGCCTATACCCCATTCTATAAAAAGCTCTACGACACCGTCGTGAAATCCACCGCGATGCAGAAATACCACGACCTGGGCACCGCGATGAACGTCGTGCCGCTCAGCCGCATCAACGGCCTGCCGACCCGCAACTTCAGCCAGGGTTTCTTCGAGGGCGCGGCCGACATCAGCGGCGAGAAGTTCGCCGAGAAGCATCTCAGCCAGCAGATCGCCTGCGCCCACTGCCAGGTCGGCTGCATCCACATGGCCTCCCTGCGCGAACTGTTCGACCCCGAGCATTACCAGTACAAATCCTTCAAGGTGTCGTACGACCACGAGCTGGTCTACGCCCTCGGTTCGAACCTGTCGATCCAGAGCACGGAAGAAGTGCTGCGCCTGCTGATCATCATCGAAAAGCAGGGATGGGACGCGATCAGCATCGGCGTCACGCTCGCCTGGGCCGTCGATTCCTTCCAGAAGGGCATCATCGGCCAGAAGGAGACGGACAACCTCATCCTGAACTTCGGCGACGGGGCGATGTATGAGAAGGTCCTCAACCGCATCATCGCAGGGCACAACGAGTTCTACCGCGATCTCGAGCGCGGCTCCGACTTCTGCGCCCGCAAATACGGCGGACTGGACCGCTCGATCGCCTTCGGCAAGGTCGAGGCCGCCGGCTACATGACCGGCACCTACGCCTTCCTCGGCTACGCAACCGGCGTCCGCCACTCGCATCTCGACGCGGCCGGCTACTCGATCGACCAGAAGGGCCTCACGAAGCCGAAATCCGACGAGGAACAGACGAAGGAACTCTACCAGGAAGCGGTCTGGCGGCACGTTCTGAACTCGCTCGTGATCTGCCTCTTCGCCCGCAACGTGTACACGAAGGAGATCATCCTCGAAGGGCTGAACGCGCTGAATCTCACCGGCTGGACCGAAGAGCGCCTGATGACGATGGCCAGACGCGCCCATGCGCTGAAGTTCCGGTACAAGATGGCGTGCGGCTTCCGGTTCGAGGAGATCGGGCTTCCCGAAAAGCTGACCCGCGTCATGACCAGCGCCGGCGTCGTCTCGAAAGAACGGTATCGGACCCAGATGGACGCATTCAAAGCCCTCGTCGAAGCCGACATTCGGGACCTGACGTAACAGCCTTGTCATCAACTCCCCGGGGGCGGGTTTGAAACCGGCCCGTGTATGTCCTATGGGAAATGCGGCAATATAATATATCAAATGGTATTATCATGGAGTCACGGATTTCGGCATGAAAATTCGATCCGGGCGGGTTTGAACCCCGCCCCTACTTGACAGGGGTGGGGGAGGACGGCATATTCTTTTCCCATTGATCACATCATCTGCCCCGGAGAGGTGCGAATGTTCAAAAAACTGCTTGCGCTGGTGAGCCTGGCCGGGACGGCCGGAATCGTGTATGGGGGAAGCCGGCTGATGCCCGTGCTCGGTGATCCCGCGAAACTCGAAGAGATGCTGAAATCCTGCGGACAGCAGGGATGCTGCCCGAACACGATCGGGATCGGCATCGGCATCTATCTTGTCGCCACGGCGCTTCTCGCGCTGATCGTCCTGTTCAGCTCCTCCGCTTCTGTCGAGCCTGTCGCGAAGGCAGAACCGAAACCCGAGCCGAAGCACGAACCGGCTCCGGAGCCCAAACCCGAACCGAAGCCGGAACCGGTTGCCGCAAAGCCCGTCGTTCCTGCCGAGCCGGCCGTTCCGCCCGTCGCATACCAGATTCTCGCGCTGTTCCAGAAAGAGGGCCGCCTGCTCGATTTCCTGATGGAAGACATCGCGGAAGTCGATGACGAGAGCCTCGGCGGCGCCATCCGGCCGATCCATGAAGGCTGCAGGAATATCCTGCGTGACCGCCTCGTCATCGAGCCGGTTCTGAGCGATGCCGAGGGGGATACGGTGAACCTGGGCGAAAAGGTCGATCCGAACGCGGTCAAGCTGACCGGAAACGTCGCCCCGACCGGCCCCTACAGTGGTGTTCTCGTCCATCGCGGCTGGCGCATGAAGGAGTGCAAACTGCCTTCGCTGGTGTCCGGCTGGACCGGCGACGTGATCGCCCCGGCCGAAGTCGAGATCTCCTGAGGAGGCGCCCCGCGTGAGCCAGGCAAAGAACATCGTCGGTATCGATCTCGGCACGACCAACATCGTTGTCACACACGCTCCAGTCGCCGATTCCGAGGCGGACCGGCCGCCGGCCGAAACCTTCCCGGTCCTCCAGGAGTTCGCTCAAGGCGCGGTCGAAGAACGCGAGACGCTTCCGTCCTTCCTGTTCGAGCGGCTCCAGGAAAAACCGGCGCTGCCCTGGAAGCGCGAGTGCCCGTTCATCGTCGGCGAGTATGCCCGCGAGCGCGGCGCGGAAGTGCCCGCACGCCTGATCTCGTCGGCCAAATCGTGGCTGTGCAACCCCCGCATCAACCGCAAAGAGGCGATCCTGCCGTGGAACGCCCCGGCCGGCGCAAAGAAAATCTCTCCGCTCGAGGCCCAGGGCGAATTCCTGGCCCACGTTCGGGCGGCCTGGAACGCGAAAAACGCCAAAGCGAAGCTCGAGGACCAGCAGCTGATCCTGACGATTCCGGCTTCCTTCGACGCCGCCGCCCGCGATCTGACGATCGAAGCCGCAAAACAAGCCGGCCTCGACGAGGTGATGCTGCTCGAAGAGCCCCAGGCAGCCTTCTACGCCTGGATCTCCCAGACGAAAGCCCCCTGGCGCGAGCAGGTGAAGAAGAGCGATATCGTGCTCGTCGTCGATGTCGGCGGCGGCACCAGCGACTTCAGCCTCATCGAAGTCAGTGAAAAGGACGGCGACCTGCAGCTCGAGCGCGTCGCGGTCGGCAGCCACATCCTGCTCGGCGGCGACAACATGGACCTGACGCTGGCGTTCCACGCCCGCCAGAAGCTCGAAGCCGCGAAGAAGAAAGTCGACAACTGGCAGACGATCGCCCTCAGCCACGCCTGCCGCAAGGCGAAGGAAAACCTGCTCAACAACGCCGACGCCAAGAGCGAGCCGATCGTCATCTCGGGTCGCGGCAGCAGCGTCGTGGGCGGCGCCCTGAAAACCTCCCTCGATCGCGACGAGATCGAGAAGATCCTCGTCGACGGCTTCTTCCCGTTCTGCAAGATGGATGAAGAGCCGCACGAAGAACCTGCGAGCGGCTTCCGGGAACTGCACCTCGCGTATGCGGCCGACCCGGCGATCACCCGGCACCTGGCCCGCTTCCTGAAGAGCCAGGGCGGCGGCGCGCGGGATTTCAGCCATCCGAAGGCGATCCTGTTCAACGGCGGCGTGTTCCGGGCCGGCCGGTTCCGGGACCGCCTCGTCGAGGTGATCAACTCTTGGCTCGAAGCCGACGGGAAGCCCGCGATCAAGGTGCTCGAAGGGGCCGACCTGGGCGGTGCGGTTGCCTCCGGGGCCGTTTCGTTCGGTCTCGCCCGCCAGGGAAAAGGGATCCGCATCCGCGGCGGCGTTTCCCAGGCCTATTATCTCGGCATCGAGACGGCCCTGCCGGCCGTGCCCGGCTACAAGCCCCCGCTCAAGGCCCTCTGCGTCGCCTCGCAGGGCATGGAGGAGGGTGCGACGGCTGAGATCGCCGACCGCACGTTCGGCCTCGTCGTCGGAAAACCGGTCGAGTTCAAGTTCTTCAAGTCCAACTGCCGGCGCGAGGACCAGGTCGGTCTGCTTCACGAGGAGCTGCCGTCCGGAATCGAGGAAACCAGCGCCCTCCGGGCCGAGCTGCCCGTCCGAGAAGGGATGACGCCCGGCACGCTCGTCGATGTGACTCTCCAGGTCGCCGTTACCGAGATCGGAACGCTCGAGGTCTGGTGCCGCGAAAAAGCCGGCGACCAGAAGTGGAAACTCGAGTTCAATGTACGTGACGCTATAAAATAGCACAAGGGAATCATGACCGGAACGGACGTGCAGGCGGGCGGGGCGCGGTTTCTCGTCGGGATCGACCTGGGCACGACCCAGTGTGCGCTCTCGTATCTCGACCTGCACGCGAAGAAACGCGAGATCCGCTCGTTCCAGATCCCGCAGTTCGTCGGAAAAGGCCAGACCGCCGGGTGCCCGACTCTCCCCTCGCTCCTCTTCCTGCCCGATGAGGCGGCGGTGTTCGGCACGCCGCCGTGGCGCGCCGCCCCGGGCCCGGTTGTCGGCACGTTCGCCCGGGAGCTCGGTTCGGAGATCCCCGCGCGGCTGATCCACAGCGCCAAATCCTGGCTCTGTCATCCGCGCATCGACCGCCGCTCTCCGATCCTGCCCTGGCAGAGCGAGCTGGTTCGGGACAAGCTGTCGCCGGTCGAGGCTTCGGCCACGTATCTGCGGCATCTCGCCGATGCCTGGAACCACGTCATGGCGGCCGACGATCCCGATCTGCGGCTGGAAAAGCAGCGCATCGTCGTCACGGTCCCGGCCTCGTTCGACCCGGTGGCTCGCAACCTGACACTCGAAGCGATCAGCCGCGCCGGCCTGCTCGTTACGACGCTTCTCGAGGAGCCCCAGGCCGCCTTCTACGACTTCCTGGCGCGTCACCCGAAAACCCTCGAACGTGAACTGAAGGGCGTGAAGACGGCTCTCGTCATCGACATCGGCGGCGGCACCACGGATTTCAGCCTGATCGGCGTCGAGTGGCCGGAAAAGGCGGACGAGCCGCAGTTCTCGCGGCTTGCCGTCGGGCCTCATCTCCTGATCGGCGGCGACAACCTCGACCTGGCCGTCGCGAAAGCCGTCGAGGCGCGGTTCCGTCACAAAGGCCGCAAGCTCGTCGCGAAACAATGGCTTGCGGTGCTCGACCAGAGCCGCTCGGTGAAGGAGCGCGCCCTCGGGGAGGCCGAGGATGCCGATGCCACCGCCCGGTTCACGGTATCGGGAGCCGGCAGCCGCGTCGTGGCCCAGAGCTTCAGCGAGGAGCTCTCCCTGTCGGATTTGCGCGAGATGCTCGTCGACGGCTATTTCCCTCTTGTTCAGCCCGATGAACGACCGGCGGAAGATGCCGGCGTTGGCCTTTCGGAAGCCGGTCTGCCCTACTCGCGCGATCCGGCCGTCACCCGACATCTCGCCTCCTTCCTCGCCGAACACGGGATCACCCCCGACGCCGTGCTGTTCAACGGCGGCACGCTGTTGTCGAAAGCGCTTCGCGACAGAATTCTCGACGTGCTGACGGGCTGGCGGGGCGGTAAGGCCCCGAAGGAACTCCAGAACCCGCATCCGATGCTTGCGGTGGCATCCGGTGCGGTATATTATTCCATGGTCGGTCTCGGCATCGGCCACCGCATCCGGGCCGGCAGTCCGGTTTCCATCTACCTCGGCATCGGAACGGGAAAGACCGGCCGCGGCGAGCGGCATGTGCCGGAACAGGTGCTCTGCCTGCTGCCCAAGGGCTCGGAAGTCGAGCGTTCCTATGAGGTGGCCGGCAAGGCGTTCGGCGTGGATGTCGGCCGGGATGTCGCCTTCTATGCCTATTTCAGCACCTCGGCGCCGAAGGGCGAGGCGCACGGCGATCTGATGAAATACAGCGCCCGCCGCCTGACTCCCCTGCCGCCCCTCCGCTGGAAAGCCGAACCGGCGGATACAGGAGAAACGGGCATCAGGCAGGTGGAGCTCGAGGTGGTGCTGCGCGAGACCGGCTGGCTCCAGGTCGTGTGTCACGGCTGTGGCGGCGATCCGTTCCGGCGCGAGCTGGTGTTCGATCTGACCCCCGAGGAGGAGGCGGGATCCGACACCGCCGCGGTCAAGGGACTGACGAAACGGCAGCTCGGCCAGGTCTCGAAGCTGTTCGACCGGCTGTTCTCGGCCGCTTCCGACCGGCCGGCCTTCAATCAACTGTTCAAGCTGCTCGAGGAGCTTCTGGGAAGCCGCCGCGAGGACTGGAATCTTCCCGTCCTTCGCGCTCTGTTCGACCTGGTTGCCGATGACGACCGGTTCCAGGCCGGCGAAGACGCCCAGGCGGCCTGGCTGCGTCTCGCCGGATACTGCCTGCGGCCCGGCTTCGGTGCCTCCGGCGACGAGGCGCGCGTCGATCGGCTGGTCGGCCTTCTCGACCGGCCGCCCGCTTCCCGCAACACGGGCCTGTGGTCGGAGTGGTGGATCATGTGGAAGCGCATCGCGCCGGGGCTTTCGGCCGAGCGCCAGGCGCGCCTCGCGAAATCCCTCGAAGAGTGGCTGTTCCCACCGAAAAAGCAGGCGAAAGGCACGCGGATCGCCGACCAGCATGAACGAAACCAGATCTGGCGTCTGCTCGCCCATTGCGAGCGGCTGGCCGTCGAGGAGAAGATCCGGCTCGGCGGCTGGATCCTCCAGGCCCCGGGAAGTTTCGGACGCGACCAGCTCGCCCTGTACACGCTCGGCCGGTTCGGCGTCCGGGTGCTTTCCTATGCCCCGCCGACCGCGCTCGTGCCCGTCGCCGCCGTCTCTGGCTGGGCCGAGTTGCTGTTGCGGCGCGGTCCCCTGCCGGCCGGCTCCTCGTATGCCGATTGGGCTCTGCGCGAGTTCGGCCGGTTGACCGGCGACCGGCTGGTACAGATCGATGATGCGCTTCGCAAACAGATCGTCGACCGTCTCCGGGCCGCCGACCGGAAAAAGGGGTTCATCCAGCCGCTGCTCGAACTCCAGGTACTCCAGGCCGACGAGCTGGCAGAGTTCTGCGGCGAGCGGTTGCCCTCCGGATTCGTTTGGGTTATAGATAAAACCGTCACCCCGGAGTGATGATCGATCCGATGCGTGAGAGGATGTGCTCATGATTGGCATCCCGTTCCATACCGCCGTCATTTTCGTTGTCGACGTTCTCGGCATGGCGGTCAGCCTCGGAATGATGTTCCTCGTCCTGTGGCAGGCCCCAAGCCATCGCGACAACCGCCTTGCCGGGATCTATATGGCTGCCCAGTTCGGATGGTGCCTGACGAACCTGTTCGTGAACGTGTCCGGCCTGACGTGCGGCCAGGCGTGCGCCCTCCTCGTCCAGGCAAATCTCCTGACCATGGGGATCCACGGCCTTGCCCTGTTCACGCTTGCCTGCCATGCGACGGGGCTGTGGCGGCGCCTTGCGGCCCGCGCCGCCGTCGCGGCGTTCTTCGGCTACCTTCTCGGCAGCATTCTCCCGCTGGTACAGGGGCGATTTCTCGCCCTGTATCCCGCTGTCGATGGGCGCATGTTCAACTTCGACATTCTTCCCGCCGGGCGGGTGGCATTCGGCGTGCTCCTGACATGTTATATAATATCTTATATTTTATTTCTGCGATCCGATGTCCACCGGGGCCTGAAATGGGGAACGGCGATCACGGCAGTCGGGTTCACGAGCTGTGCCCTGCCGGTGGTGCGGTTCTGGCCGGTGGATATCGTTGCCAACACGGTTGCGGTTTGTTTCTTCGCCTATGCGATCATCCGTGAGAAGCTGTTCAACCCGCTCGAGGAGATGAACCGCACCCTCGCCGCGACGAACGAGCGGCTGTCGCGTCTGGCTGGCGATCTGCGGGAAAGCGAGGCCCGGCTCACCGGTCTTCTGGAAAACATTCCGGACGCCGTTCTTGCGCTGGATCTCGAGCGCCGTGTCATCTTCTTCAATACGACCGCCCGTGAAATTGTTCGCCGCCGTTTTGCGATCACCTTGGCCCAGGGGATGACGATCTTCGATTATATTCCCCCGGAAATCCTCGATCTCTGCCGGAGTTTTTTCGAGCGGCCTGCGAGGGGAGAGGGGTTTTCCGAGTATCAGCTCCTGAAGATTCCGGAATATCCGCGGGACGTCGAGATCGTCGGGTTCCCGATCCGGTTGTCGGATGCGCGGATCGTCGGTGCCTCCGTCATCATTCGTGACATCACGGCCGTCAAACAGTTCGAGAAGGAGCTGACGGTGGCGAAGGAACGCGCCGAAAGCGGCAATCAGGCCAAATCCAACTTCCTCGCGATGGTCAGCCATGAGCTGCGTACCCCGCTCACGAGCATCATGGCCCATGCGATGCTGATGGAGGACCAGAACGGACCGCTCGGCTCGACCCTGAAGCCCGATGTGCGCGATTGCGCGAAGCGCATCCACGACAGCGCCATGCATCTGAAGGGGCTCATCGAGGGGATCCTCCAGTTCTCGCGGATCGAGGCCGGTCGGCTGGAGTTGAAATGCGAAACCTTCGGTCTCGACGAGTTTGCCGAATTCACCCGTGCCCAGGGAGAGTCACTCGCCTCGACGTACGGCGTCACGTTCCGGTTCGAACCACCGCCGACGGGCCGGGAGTGGTACACCGATGTCCAGATTCTGCGGCAGGTCGTGATCAACCTTCTCGCGAATGCGTTCAAGTTCACTTCGGAAGGGGAGGTTCGGGCGTCGATCACGCTCGAGGGGCCCGTGATGCGGCTCGTCGTCTGCGACACGGGCATCGGGATCCCTGCGAACGAGCTCGAAAAGGTATTCGAGCCCTTCTACCAGGTAAGCACCGGCTCGACCCGGAAATTCGGCGGCGCCGGCCTGGGCCTGGCGATCGTGAAGCAGCTCATCCAGGCCCTGGGCGGGGAAGTCACCGTCTGGAGCCGGATCGGCGAAGGAACCTGCTTCGCGGTCCGTCTCCCGGACAAGAGAGTGAACGGGTGATTCTTGTCCCGGGGAGACATCATTTTTTCTTCATCTCCCCTTGCGGGGTCGGAATCCGGCTGGTAAAATCGAAGTATCCTCATCAACGAGTATACGATGGGGAATGCAGGTGTACCTCCTCATAAGTATCGAGAATGGCAGAAGAAAAGGAGAACATGGAATGACCCGAGTATCGCGTATGGTCCTGGTTGCCCTCCTCGTGGCCCTCGTTTCCCCGGTCTGGGCCGCTGACGCCGCCCCGGCGATGAAGGAATGGACGATTGCCGTCTTTTTGAACGCGGATAACAATCTCGATCCGTTCGGCGTCGAAGATCAGAAGGAAATGTCCAAGATCGGCTCGAGCGACTGGCTCAACATCGTCACCCTGATCGACCGCGAGCGCGGTCCGGCCTGCTACAACTACATCGAGAAGGGCAAGATCACCAAGGTCAAGGACATGGGCGAGCTCGACATGGGCGATTACAAGCTCTTCATCGACTTCGCGAAGTATGTCGTGGCCAACTACCCGGCGAAGCATTACGTCTTCACGATGTGGAACCACGGCTCGGGCTGGAAGCTCGGCAACCAGAGCCCGATCACCCGCGGTATCTCCTACGACGACTCGAGCAACAACCACATCACCACCAACCAGCTCGCCGTCGCTCTCAAGGAAATCAAGAAGATCGTCGGCCACAACATCGACATCCTGAACTTCGACGCCTGCCTCATGCAGATGGCCGAAGTCGTATATGCCTGTAAAGATACCGTTGACTATATCGTCGCCTCCGAAGAGACGGAGCCCGGCAAGGGCACCCCGTATGACGATGTTCTCGCCACCCTGACCAAGACCTCGAGCCCCGAGGCTTTCTCCAAGAGCTGGACCTCCGCTTTCATCAAGTCCTACAGCGGCGGCAGCCAGGGCAACGAAGACTGCACCCAGTCCGCGATCAAGGTCGCCGCGATGGGTCCGGTGTTCGACGCCATGAACGGTCTCGCCAAGGCCACGATGAGCGGCAAGTTCTCCGCCGAGTTCAAGGCCGCGATCCAGAAGGTCCAGAAGTTCGCCTATCCCGAGAACGTCGACCTGATCCACCTGGCCGGGCTTCTGAAGGCCGCGATCAAGGACGAAGCGATCAAGACCGCGTGTGACAAGGTCGTCGCCGCCTGTGAAGCCGCCATCGTCCAGAACGGCAACGCCGGCTACTCGATGAAGAATGCCAAGGGCCTCGCGGTCTACCTGCCCTCCGACTTCTCGTTCGAGAGCGGCTATACCGCCCTCGACTTCTGCAAGGCCAGCCTGTGGGACGACATGATCACCGACCTGTCCAAGAAGACCAAAGCCGCCCGCCTCGTGGCCTCCGTCGAGAGCGGTGACCTCTCCGCCCTCCGCAGCTATGTCGCCGGGTCGAAGGATTCCGAGGACGTGAAGAAGTTCATCGTCCAGGAGCTCAACTTCCGCCTCCACAGCGAAGCCGGCCTTGACCAGAGCGTCGTGACCGAAGCCTCCGCCCTGGTTGCCGATCTGAACAAGTAATCCCCCGATCCCCCGAACGGGCGCCGGTTCCGACCGGCGCCCGTTTTCTCTCCCGGAAAGCCTCGCGTCCGCCTCGCGGACTTCGTATGACACGAGCGGCCGGCAACCTTTTCCAAAAAAATGGGAAGCCGGATTCCCGAAATGGCGGTCAGAGCTGAAAAGCAGAATCCCGGGAATGCTTGACAGGGTACCCATCCGTCCCTATAATTGAAAAATCCGGCCCTCCGTATAAGCAGATCTCATAAGTAATTAAGTAAGGAGTAAGAGATGAAACGAGTAATCAGTATCCTGGCCGTCGCCCTCTTCGTGGCTTTTTGTGTTGCCCCCGCCAGCGCCGCTCCCCGCGCTGAAAAGGAATGGACCTGGATGGTCTTCCTGAATGCCGACAACAATCTGGACAGCTTCGGCGTCCAGGATCAGGACGAAATGGCCAAGGTCGGCTCGAACGACTGGCTCAACATCGTCAGCCTGATCGACCGTGAGAAGGGCCCCGCCACTCTCAACTACATCGAGAAGGGCAAAGTCACCCCCGTGAAGGACATGGGCGAGCTCGACATGGGCGATTACAAGCTTCTCACCCAGTTCGTCAAGGACATGGCCGCCCAGTATCCGGCGAAGCATTATGCCCTCATCGTCTGGAACCACGGTTGCGGCTGGAAGAACAAGCCCGGTGACAACATCATGAAGGGCATCTCCTACGACGATTCCACCGGCAACCACATCACCACCAACCAGCTCACCCTGGTCACCTCCGAGATCAAGAAGGCCCTCGGCCGCAATCTCGACATTTTCTCGTTCGACGCCTGCCTCATGCAGATGGCCGAAGTTGCCTATGCCATGAAGGGCGATGTCGATTATATCGTCGCCTCCGAAGAGACCGAACCCGGCGCCGGCTACCCCTATGACGGCATCCTCGCCACCCTGAAGAAGGACATGACCCCGGCCGAGTTCTGCAAG
>JAKQOH010000218.1 GCA_029565415.1 Candidatus Rifleibacteriota bacterium
TCGAGCGCCTTCCCGCACGGCGCGCACCTCGTCCCCCTTTCCGCTATCGACACGACGGAGGCCATCGTCGGCGCCATCGCGCGGGAGGTGGGGTTCGAGTTCTACCCCCAGGCGAGCGAGCGCGCGGCCCCCCGGCGGCAGTTGCTCGACCATCTGCGCGGGCGGGAACTGCTTCCCGTTCAGGGCTGCATCGACGATTTCGGGAGTCAGCTCTCCGCACAGGGGGATGATTTCCTTGCCGATTGCCTTTATTCCCAGCGATTTGACATATTCCTCGATAAATGGGTCGATTTCCTCGACCACGTAGAGATTCTCGACGCCTGCGGCGAACTCGCGGATAACGTCGTCGGGCATCGGCCATACCATGCCGATTTTCAGGACGGAATCCCCGGGGCAGGTCTCCTTGACATACTGGTAGGCGACCCCATCGGTGATTATACCGCGTTTCCTGTCTCCCCACTCGATCCGGTTGAGGCCGGAGGTGTTGGAATACTCTTTGAGCCTGAGGTGCTGCTCCTCTATGAATTTATGGCGCGGCCTTGCGTGAGCCGGCAGCATGACGTATTTTTTCGGGTCCCTGGGCGCAGGTTTCACCGGAACGTCCTTTCTCTCGCCGATCTCGACGAGTCCCTGGGAATGTGCGATCCTCGTGGTGATCCTGACGATAACCGGGCGGTCGTATTTTTCGGACAGCTCGAACGCGAGCTTCGTGAATTCCTTGCACTCGGCCGGGTCGGCCGGCTCGAGCATGGGGACCTTGGCCGCGCGGGCCAGGTGCCTGTTGTCCTGCTCGTTCTGCGAGCTCCATGCGCCGGGGTCGTCGGCGTTGATGATCACGAACCCGCCGTTGACGCCGGTATATGAAAAGGTGAACAGCGGGTCGGCCGCGACGTTGAGGCCGACGTGCTTCATGGCGGCAAGGGCCCTTGCGCCGGCGACCGAGGCGCCGGCGGCGACCTCGAGCGCGACCTTTTCGTTCGGAGACCACTGCGACCTGATGACCGGATAGTCCCTCGCCATCGTTTCGAGAATTTCGGTGCTCGGCGTGCCGGGATAAGCTGCCGCGACATGGCAGCCTGCCTCGTACGCTCCGCGGGCTATGGCTTCATTGCCGAGTAATACCTTCTTTTCCATGAATCAGGCTCCCATGATGTCTATTTTACTGACGATGCTGTAGCCTTCCTCGGTCATGGCCTTCTTGGCCGCGTCTATATCGTCGAACCTGAATATCATGACGGCCTTGTCGCCGCGCTTTTCGGTGAAGGCGTACATGTATTCGATGTTGAGCTTGCGGCGCGCGAACGTATCGATGGCCTTGTACAGTGATCCCGGCTTGTCGTCGATCTCCACCGCGAGCACATCGTTGGTCGAGCACGTCACATGGCTTTCCCTGAGCGCGCGTACGCCTCCCTCGGGATCGTTGACGATCATCCGCAGAATCCCGAAATCCGACGTTTCGGCTATCGTCAGGGTGACGATATTGATATTCTTTTCACCGAGAATCTTCAGCACATTCTG
>JAKQOH010000223.1 GCA_029565415.1 Candidatus Rifleibacteriota bacterium
TCTCGCCCGCGCTTTTCTCTCGATCGGCGCCGAAGCCCCGGCCTGCCTCGAGGCCCTTGACGCCGCCGATCGAGAGAAAAGCGCGGGCGAGATCGGCCTGCAGTTTCCCGAAGACCGGCCGGCCGATGCCGGCGGGAACACCCCGAATGCGGATCTCGATGACGCCGCCGGTGCTCTCGCCCTGCTCGCCCAGGGCGAGGGCCCTGGCGCGGGCCCTGGAGAGGCTCTCTACGTCGGTCACGGGCTCCCCGGCAAGCTCCACGATCGAGCCGGAAAATCCGACGCCCACACTGCCGATCAGCTTCCGCGCCACGGCGCCGGCCGCCAGACGGGCGATGCACTCGCGGCCAGACGAGCGGGAACCGCCGCGGTAATCCGTGTGGCCGAACCTGCACAGCCAGGTGAAGTCGGCGTGACCGGGCCGAAGGGTGTCCCGGCCGGCTTCATACGAGAGCGGCCGGGCGTCGTCGTTCCTGATGATGATCGAGATCGGCGTGCCGAGCGTTTTTCCCTCGAACACGCCCGACAGCATCTCGAAACGGTTGCTTTCTCCGCGGGGTGTTCCGAGTTCGCGATCGGGCACATCCCGTTCCAGCTGGGCGCGAAGATCCGACGGATCAAGCGGCATGCCGGCCGGACAGCCGTCGATAACGGCTCCGAGGGCAGGACCGTGTGATTCTCCCCAGGTGGTCACCCGAAAAAGCGTTCCAAAGCTGTTCGACATCGTTTCAGTCCTCTCCATGCCTGCATCGCGTCGGCTATCCGCGATGTCGTGCAATCCCTTTCCGCGACGACGGGCGTTTCCCGCAAACGGCCGTCTCGATGAATACGGAGGCTGCCTCATGCGCCCGGGCCGGGCTCATGGTAAAATCGCAGGGTTGATTGTAACAGACGAGTCCCGAAATACGGAAGAGCCGACATGAAGAGCGACATCGAACAGGCCGTCATAAACGCGGTCGAGCATGCGACGCGGACCGGCCGGTTTTCCCCGGATGCTCGTACGCTCATTAGAGACCTGTTCGCGACGCTCCAGCCAAGCGACTGGCCCAGTTGGCTGCTCGAGTCGATCGCTGCCGTTCCCGGCGAGATCGAGTTCATCCAAGAGTGTCTCATCGCACAGGAGGAGAGTCTGAAACGGCGGATCGCACGCGCGGCCCGCCCCGACAACGAGACGTTTTTCCGCATTCTCGTCCGCATCGGATCACCCCAGGCGATCGGCGAACCCGACATGCTGTTCCAGGCCGTGCAGGACGGGGACCCGCGGATCAGGGGTTTGGCATTGCTGCGGCTGGGTGAGTGTCGCTGCGACGGGATCGGCCAGATCATCCTCCGGGGGCTCGATGATCCCGACCCCTATGTGCGTAAATGTGCCGTGGAAGCCGTTTACATCAGCATCGGTGACCGCGGCACGAGCGCATGGGAGCGGGTGCTCGCTTCGGAACGGGACACCGAAGTGCGCGAGGCGGCCCTCGTCTGCCTTGTCCGATCCGGAGAACGGGGACGCGATGTCATGCGCCGGCTGAAGAAGAATCTCGCACCGCGCGAGACGGAATATATAGCCAAGAATATATCGGTCTGATCACCAGCCCGGATTTCCTGACCATGCGCAGGCGGCGATGCCTGCGACGTTCCACGCGAACATCGCGTATGTCGACTGTCTGACGGCGGATTCGTCGGATCTGGCGGCGAGAACTAGGATGATTGGCAACGCGGCCAGGTAGGCCATTCCGAGCTTCTGCGTGGAGAGAAGATTCACGACGGTTATTCCGAACCAAGCCACTGCCGGCGACGCCGGATGCCGGTATCGCATGATGGCTCCCATGACGGCACCGCCGCCGAGTGCCGCTGCCCAGACAAGGGGCTGAATGGGAGCAACGGCGTATCCGAGGGCTAGTCGGTACGCAAGCGGCCAGAGAAAGGGGGCCGGTGCGGTGCATTCCCGCCGCAGATGCAGGATCGATACGATGAACCAGATCATCGACCAGGCAGCACCCACGACAAACGCGGCGTTCAGGCCGTTTGCCGCAAACGTGCTTCCAACGATGGCTGCCGCGGAAGCTTCGACCAGCGGATACTGCCACGAAATCGGCGCTTTGCAGTATCGGCATTTCCCGAGCAGCAGCAGCCAGCCGAACACGGGAATGAGATCGAGGGGCGACAGTTGATGTTTGCAATGGGGGCAGGACGACGGTGGGAACACGACCGACCGCCCTTCGGCCATCCGCAGGATAACGACGTTGCTGAAGCTGCCTAGCAGGCTGCCGAACAGCGCGAAGAAAAACGTGAGGAAGGGAAACAGCAGGTCTGGAGCAGCATGGGTGATTTCCGGCATGTGCAAAGGCTAGCACAGGGGAAGCCGTGTTTGAAAGGGCGTTGAGGGAAAATCGACATGAAAAAAAGGGCGAAATTTCTTTCGCCCTTTTTTGTCGAACAGGATCAG
>JAKQOH010000001.1 GCA_029565415.1 Candidatus Rifleibacteriota bacterium
CGGGGTCACACCCGATCCCATTCCGAACTCGGAAGTTAAGCCCGGACGCGCCTATGGTACTGCACGGGCAGCTGTGTGGGAGAGTAGGTTGATGCCAGGGTTATGAACCGCCTGGGGCCAAAAGCCCCGGGCGGTTCTGTCTTTAGCGCAAAAAAATCCTCATCACAGAGGACACGAAGAACACAGAGGTAAGCACAGAGAAAACTCTAATACTCTGTGAATTCTTTGTGTCCTCTGTGTTCTCTGTGATGAAGCTGTTGCCCGGGGTGTTTCTCGAAGACGACGCACCACAGCGGCACAGAGAGCGCATCCGCAGATGGCACAGATGACGCAGATCCTCCACCAACATGCCGCGGATGATTCACCATCATCCGTAGGGGCGGTTCGCGAACCGCCCCATACGATATCACCCACGATATGATGTAGGGGCGGGTTTCAAACCCGCCCGATGCACGATGTTGGATCTCGTGTCGTTTCGTTGCCGGATATCTGTGTCATCGGCGGCATCTGCGGATCGTCTTATTTCTCATCAAATACAATTGAAGCGCGCGACACGAGAAGGTGCAGCAAAACGACAAGCGGCGCGGATACCAAGTAGGTGACGATGATTCCGAAGCCGGAGCCCAGAAGCCCGTAGGCGAGAGCCGCCACGGGGATCAGGGGAAGGATCTGGAGGGCCTGCGTTTTGGCGTGGTAGAGAGGCGGGATGCCGAAGCCGGCGGCGGTGATCACCGTCGTGTCGGAGTAGGGGATGATCAGCCCCCCCGCGATCGATCCGGAGATCACGGCTCCGGCGACGATGGGAATGAGCGACTCTCCGCCCGCAGAGAGGGCCATCTGGAACCCGATTGGCATCACGATGGCCATCGAACTCCAGCTGAAACCGGTGGCGACGGTGATGAGAAACGAGACGCCCATCGCTGCGACGGGAATCAGCGCCGGCGAAAGGCGGTCTCCGAGAAGAGATGTCAGCCAGAGGCCGGTTCCCAGGTCGGTGGAGACGGCCGAGAGGCCCTTTGCAAGAATGATGACGAGGCCGGTCGGGATCAACGATTTCATGCCCTTCCAGAGTCCGCCGGCGATTTCCCGCCAGGCCAGGACGCCATCCCGACGGAAGAGAAGGATCCCCCCGGCGAGAGCGATCGATACCGATGCATTGAGAATATCGACCGTCGGCAGATCGGAAAAGACGGTGATGAGCGAAAGGCCTGAATCCCACGAAGAAACGATGTTCCGGAGTGTGAAGCCGGCGAGACCGGCAACGGCGAACACCACGAGGCCGCCGAGCGGAACGAACAGGTGGCGGAGCCGGGTTTCCGGTCTCGGAGGGGTCGGGGGCCGGACAGATGCGGCGGGCGGGCCGTCATCGAGACGGGCGCCGATCCAGGTGCCCGTCCAGGCGCTCAGGCAGGCGAGGAGCAGGCCGAGGAACGTGACGACGTGGTACGGCATCGAGCCGAGGAAGAGCGCGGACGATGATATTTTTACGCCCAACGGCTCGGCCGAGCTCACCAGAAGCGACGCCTCGAAGCCGGCCCAGGTCGAGATCAGGACGACCGAGACGATAACGGCGGTCTGGTCGACGATATAGGCGAGAAGGGCGGGAGAGATCCGGTGTTTCGGGCACAGGGTGCGCATCGAAGCCCCGCAGATCAGCACGTTGGCGTAATCGTCGAAGAAGACGCACAGGCTGAGCAGGAACGTGGCGACCCGGGTTTTCCGGGCAGAATCGAGTTTTCGGGAGATCGCCTCGGAAAAGCGTTCATACGCTCCGCTCCGGGAGATGAGCTCGAGCAGGCCGCCGACAAGGAGAATGAACAGAGAGATCTTCAGGCGCTCCCCGTCTGCAAACGAGAGTTTCAGATACTGGAGGCAGGCGGATAATCCCGCTCCGAAGGCGGCGTGTTTCACCGTGAGCGCCCCTGCGACGATTCCGAGGAACAGCGCCAGCGCGACGCGGTGGGTCAACACGGCCGCAAGAATCGTGACCCCTGCCGGTATGAGGGAAAAAATCCCGAAATCGAGTGTTGTATTCATGAGAATATATAGATAATAATACGAAATATCCGCGTGTAGGGGCGGTTCGCGAACCGCCCCTACGGAAAGATGGTCAGGCGGCGATCAGACGAGGATCGGATCCCGGATCTCGTAGCCGCGGGAGATCAGGTCCTGCTCCTCGGCGGGGGTCATGACCTTGATCATGCCGTCGTGGAGGCCGTGGATCTCGACGTGGTGGTCGCGGTACATCTGGAGCGCGTCGACGATCTCCTCGGTGATCGTCTGGCCGGGCACCAGCAGAGGAATTCCCGGCGGGTAGGGGACGATCATGACGGTCGAGATCCGGCCGACACTCTGGCGCAGCGGCACGAGGGCGCCGTCGCAGTAGAAGGCGTAGCGCGGCTTGAACCGGATCGGGGAGAGGCTCAGACGGAAATCCTGCACCACGCCCGTCGCGGTTTCGATGTTCCCGCTCATCGTCTCGATGTTTTCGAGGGCGAGGAACAACCGGTTCAGCTTCGAGCGGGTCGCGCCGATCGTGATCAGCACGGTGAGGGTGTTGAACGTCGATTTCTCGATCTGGATGTTGTGCTTGGTGAGCAGCAGGCGCTCGACCTCGCGGCTGCTGAAGCCGGATTTCGAGACGTCGATCGTCAGCTTGGTGGGGTCGAGGCGGACGCGGTCGATGTCGTTGCGGAGCTCGTCCGAGATCAGATCCTCGAGATCGAGCACCCGGAACTTTTTGAGCGAGTTGATGGCCTCGCGCAGGGAGCGGGACAGTTCGAGCGTTTTCGAAAGCAGGCTGTACCCTTCCATCACCATCTGTTTCCGGGCCGCGTCGAGCGAGGCGATCATCGGGTACTGGGGCGAGGTCGAGGTGTGCATGTTGAAGTTTTCCATGAAGAAGTCCTGGATCCGTTCGAAATCCGGGTCGTTCACATGGATCATCGACGCCTGGCTGAACGCGCTCATCGTCTTGTGGGTCGACTGGGTCGAGTAGTCGGCGCCGGCCTGCATCGCGCAGGGGAAGAAGTCGGGGTGGAACCGCGCGTAGCCGTACCAGGCCTCGTCAATGATGACCTTGATGCCTCGCCGGTGCGCCTCCTCGACGATGTGGGAGATGTCGTAGGTGAGGCCGTCGTAGGTGCAGTTCGTCAGGATCAGCGCCTTCACCCGCTTCTTCGCGGCAAGCGCTTTATCCATAGCGTCGAATATACGTCTTTTCGGCACGGGGCCGAAGATGCCGTAGGTGTTGTTCACCGAGGGCATCAGGTAGATCGGCTCGGCACCGGCCAGGACCACGCCGTAGTGGACCGACTTGTGGCAGTTGCGGTCGAGCAGGATCGCGTCGCCCGGTTTGAGGAGGGTCTGGATGAGAATCTTGTTCGAGGTCGAGGTGCCGTTGGTGGAGAAGAAGGTATGCCGGGCACCGAACGCGCGCGCGGCCAGTTCCTGAGCCTCTTTGATGATGCCGGTGGGGTGCAGCAGGGAGTCGAGCATGGGCACCGAGACCGAGACATCGGACCGGAACAGGTTCGGGCCGAAGAAGTCGTAGTAGTCCTGCATCCAGGGGGAGTTGTTGACCGAGTAGCCGGAGGCGTGGCCCGGCGTGTGCCACGAGTCGCGGGTGCTGTTGGCGTACTGGACGAGCATTTCGAAGAAGGGGGCGCGATTCTTGCTGCTGATGACCTCGTTCTTCACCTTGTTGGCGACGTCGTTCCAGTCCTGGTCGCCCTTGAAGAAATAGCCGTTGAGCAGGCCGCCTGCCGTAACGCCGGGGCCGCTCTTTTCGTCCGTCAGCAGAAACAGGTTGATCTCGTGGCGCAGCTTGAGAAACTCGCGGAGCATTTCGAGGCCGTGAACCGTTTCGGAAGCGGCGTTCCGGCTGCGGGGCAGCTCCCACTCGGTGAGCACGACATGGATGGCCCCGTCTTCCCGGAGAAGGGCGCAGGCCTCGTCGAAGCTTCGGGCCGTGACGATGTTCAAGCCGCGGTTGCCGAGCTCGATGGACGAGCGGTCGAGGGAGGTGGGGGAAGGGTCGAGCAGCAGGACTTTGTATTTCATGGGATGGATGCTCCAGGCTTCGGGAAGGCGCCGAGAGGCTCTTGGCGGCCGTTCGTGGTGGGGATACTCTACCATGAAGGCGGGGTTTGTGCTACACTTCACGCGCCGCGCGGGTACGCCCCACACGGCGATTCCAGCCTGATGGAGCCTGAAACACCGATGTCGGACACCGAAACGCAGGTCGTTTCCAATTTCATTCGTGACATCATCGAAGAGGATCAGAAGACGAACAAGCACGGCGGTCGCGTCGTCACGCGGTTTCCGCCAGAGCCGAACGGGTATCTCCACATCGGCCACGCCAAGTCGATCTGCCTGAATTTCGGGCTGGCGCGGGATTACAAGGGCGTCTGCCATCTGCGGATGGATGACACGAATCCGATCAAGGAGGACATCGAGTACGTCAACGCCATCATGGCCGACGTGCGCTGGCTCGGCTTCGACTGGGCCGATAAGATGTTCTTCGCGGCCGATTACTATGAGCGCCTCTATGGATTCGCCGTCGAGTTGATCAGGCGGGGAAAGGCGTTCGTCTGCGAGCTGACGCCCGACCAGATGCGCGAATACCGCGGCACGCTGACGCAGCCCGGCAAGGAAAGCCCGTTCCGCAACCGGAGCGTCGAGGAAAATCTCGATCTCTTCGAGCGGATGCGCAAGGGAGAGTTCCCTGACGGCAGTCGGACGCTGCGCGCGAAGATCGACATGGCCTCATCGAACATCAACATGCGCGACCCGGTCATTTACCGCATCCTGCGCTCGACCCATCATCGCACGGGCGACACCTGGTGCATCTACCCGATGTATGACTTCGCGCACCCGCTGTCGGACATGATCGAAGGGATCACCCATTCGATCTGCACCCTCGAGTTCGAGGATCACCGGCCGTTGTACGACTGGTTCCTCGAGACACTCCAGACGCCCTGTCACCCGCAACAGATCGAATTCGCGCGACTCAACCTGACCTACACGGTGATGAGCAAGCGCAAGCTGCTGTCGCTGGTGAAGGAAAACCTGGTCAACGGCTGGGACGACCCGCGGATGCCGACCATCGCGGGGCTGCGGCGGCGCGGCTTCACCCCCGAGGCGATCCGGGATTTCTGCGACCGCATCGGCGTGGCGAAGGCGAACAGCACCGTCGATTACGCGCTGCTGGAGCACTGCGTGCGGGATGACCTGAACCGGCGCGCGTTGCGGGTGATGGCCGTTCAGCGGCCCCTGAAGCTCGTCATCGAGAACTACCCGGCGGGCCAGACCGAGATGGTCGAAGTCGTGAACAACCCCGAGGATCCGTCGGCCGGCAAACGCCAGGTGCCGTTCTCGGGCACCGTCTACATCGAGCAGGAGGACTTCCAGGAGAACCCGCCGAAGGGCTTCTTCCGCCTCTCGCCCGGGAAGGAAGTGCGTCTGAAAGGCGCCTACTACGTGACCTGCCAGTCGGTCATCAAAGATAAAGATGGAAATATAACAGAGGTGCGATGCACCTATGATCCGGCCTCGAAGGGCGGAGTTTCTGCCGACGGCCGGAAGGTCAAGGGAACGTCGCACTGGGTTTCGGCGGCCCATGCCGTCAAGGCCGAGATCCGGCTGTATGATCAGTTGTTCACCGTGCCGAACCCCGGAGCGAACGAGGAAGTCGACTGGCACACCGAGCTGAATCCGAAATCGCTGGAGCAGCTTCATGGCTGGGTCGAGCCGTCGCTGGCGGATGCCGCCCCCGGCACCCGGTATCAGTTCGAACGGGTCGGCTACTACTGCGTCGACAAGGATTCGAAGCCCGGCGCGCCGGTGTTCAACCGGATCGTCACGCTGCGCGACTCCTGGGCGAAGGAGCAGAAGAAGCAGCAGGGGTGAGAGTCTCACGGCGAGGATTCGCCGGATTCTGACACGAGATCGAGATCCCCCGGGCGTTCTGCCCGGGGGATCGGTTTTTCTCCGGGCACGAGAAAAAGCGAAGATGAAAATCGGGCGGCTTGCCGGTTGAAAATTCGGCAGGCGGAACCGTCCGGCGGCCGCCGGTGGATCGCCAAACGCTTTTGGAAAGCCAATCCTGGAGGATTCATGAGGCTGGCATGGGGATTGCTCTGGCAACTACGCGCAAGGCTATAGAAAATCTATAGATGATCATACATATGGAGGATTATTCCATGAAGCGTTTGATGAGTTTCGTCTTGATGGCCGCTCTTGCCCTGCCCGTCTGTGCCGAGCCTTTTGGGGGGCCGATCGGCCATGGACACGGCCAGCCCGGTCACGGTCCTGCCACCTCCGGTGGGCACAACGGCCCCGGGATGCCGGGCGGTCACGGCCCGTCTCATCCTGGAAATGGCGGCGGATACGGTCCCGGCATGCCCGGCGGTCACGGCCCTTCGATGCCAGGTAATGGCGGCGGGTATGGCCCCGGGATGCCGGGCGGTCATGGTCCGTCTCACCCCGGGAATGGCGGCGGGTATGGCCCCGGCATGCCCGGCGGTCACGGACCCTCGATGCCGGGCAACGGCGGCGGGTATGGCCCCGGTCATCCTGGCAACCCCGGACACCCCGGCCATGGGCCCGGCATGCCCGGCCAGATGGAGCTTCGTCAGGCATTTCTGCGCATCGATGGCCTCTTCCGCCTCGTTGAAGGCAGCTTCTATCCCGGTATGGATCGCCGGGCGATCATGGAGTGCTCCCGCAACATGAACGATCTCTCGCGCGAGATCTCCTTCGCCCTCGATTACGTTCCTCTGCCGGCTGTCCGTGACCTTCAGGCCATCCGCCGGATGGTCGAGCAGGCCCGGTACACGCTGGTGACCGATTTCAATCCCCGCGATGCCCATGCCCAGATCCGCCGGGCCGCGATGGAATTCTCGATGGTTTCGAATCGCCTGATCCGGCGCTGACGGATTCTTCCGGCGACGGGCATTTTGCGCCGGCGCCGGCGTTGCGAACAGACCGGCCCCTCCCGCAGGAGGGGCCGGTCTGTTGTCTGCTTCAGACGAAACGAAGCGGATCATGGTAGATTGGGCCATCACGCGACGAGATCCCGTGTTGTCGAAACGACGAAGGATGGATGGAGGTTCCCTTGGAGGAGAAACCCATCGGACGGTCCTGCCATCTGTGCGGGCCCATTCCGGATTTTCAGAAAGTCGAGCTTCTGCACGGAAAGGAGCGACTGCCCGAGCAGGTTGGCAGGCTGGAGCGGATCGCCGGAAGCGGAGTGTACGGCGCCGAGGAGCTTCGCGTCTGCCGTGCGTGCGGCTGCTATTTCCTGTTCCTGCACGACCATGACTCGGAAGCCGGCATGGGCGAGGGATATTCGGATGAAGCGATCACCCGGATCGACACGGACAGGGCGTTGCGGGAACTCGACCGGCTCGAACGGGAGGCACACGCCTCGGAGCTGCACTGGGGTTCCCCGGCCGCGGCAGGATACGGGACAGTCGCGGAGCGGTTCCGGAACGAGGCCCGAGAAGAACTCGTGCGGATCGGACGGGAACGGATGCGGTTGAACGGGCAGGGGTGCGGAACGGCGTGACGCCAGGCACCCATCTGCGATAGAATGGCATGAACATCGCAACGCGCGACGTTTTGTCACGAACCGGGTCATCGGAAAGGGATTGAGCGGATGCCATTGATTGCCGGGCTGTTGATCGTCATCGGGTCGATGCTGACGGGGTATCTGATGCATGGCGGCACGATCGGGCCGTTGCTCCAGATTTCCGAGTTCATCATCATCGGCGGTGCCGCGTTCGGTGCCGTCGTGATCGGGAATGGGTTCGGCGGGGTGCAGAGTGTGCTCAACGGCGTCAAGACGATGCTGAAGCCTCGCATCTTCGACCAGGCCGCGTATCTCCAGCTCCTGGAGTTGCTGTACGCGATTTTCGACCTGGCCCGCCGCGAGGGGGTTCTGGCGCTCGAGCAGCACATCGACAATCCGGCGGGAAGCGAGCTGTTCAAGCGGTTTCCCGGCATTCTCGAGGATCACCACGTCATCCGGTTCTTCTGCGACTCGCTCCGGATGATCATCGTCGGTGGCGTGAGCGATGTCGAGATCGCCCGGCTGATGGAAGAAGATCTCGACATTTGTGAAGAGGAAGAAATGATACCATCCGGTATTCTATCGACGGTCGGCGACAGCATGCCCGGCTACGGTATTGTCGCGGCCGTTCTTGGCGTCGTCATCACGATGCAGGCGATCGGCGGCCCGCCTGAGCAGATCGGCCACAAGGTCGCCGCGGCGCTCGTCGGCACCTTCCTCGGCGTGCTGATGGCCTACGGTATTTTCAATCCCATGGCGAAATCTCTCGAAAACCAGGTGAAGGAAAGAGATTTCTATATGCGGGTGATTTTTTCAGCCCTGGAAGGGTTTTCCCGGGGGTATGCGGCGAAGAACTGTATCGAGATCGCCCGCAGGCACATTCCGCCCCGGTACCGGCCGGCGTTCGAGGAGACGGACAAGCTGCTCGCCGCGAAGGGAACCGCGGCAACGGCCTGATGAGCTGAACCCGAAGGAGTCGATGTGGCGAGGAAGAAACATGCCCACCACGGTGGGGCCTGGAAAGTGGCGTACGCCGACTTCGTCACGGCAATGATGGCGTTCTTCCTCGTGCTCTGGATCGTCGGCCTCAGTTCGAGCACGAAGAAGTCGGTCGAGTCTTACTTCAAGACCCAGCTGACGTCCGTATCCGATTTGCTGTATTTCAACGGCTTTGCTCCGAGGCAGGAGGCGATTCCGTTTCAGCTTCCCTGGCAGACGCTCACGGGGCCGAACATGATTCCGAAACCCCGGCCGCGTCGCGACATCAAGAACATCGAAGCCCTTCGGGCGGAGCTGAGAAAAGTGACCAGCGCTTCGGAGAGCATGCGCCTGACGATCGATGAGAACGAGATCCGGATCGATCTGGTCGACGGGGAGCAGGCGGGCTTGTTCGGGACGATGCTGGAACGGTTCACCCCCTTGCTCCGGCAGATGATCCGCGAAATCGCCCCGCTGCTGCGGGAAATGCCCAACCGGATCGTCATCGAGGGACACACCAACAGCATTCCCTACCAGGGGCCGGCGGGAGAATCGAACTGGGAGCTGTCGATCGAGCGGGCGAACATGGTGCGGCAGATGCTCGAACAGCAGGGTCTCCCGGACCGGCAGATCATCGAGATCAGGGGCTGCTCCGACCTGTATCCCCTGGATCGCATCCATCCCCTGTCCCTTACGAACCGGCGGGTGTCGATCGTCATCAAACGCCGACTGCCGTTCATCCCCGAAATCGACGCCCCGTTCGGTCAGTGAGCGGGGCTGCTTCCCCACGCACAAAGGAGCCTCCATGTTCAGCCAGGAAGATCGTCGCAGGCTGTTTCCCGTCACCGACAAGTGGATCTATCTGAACCATGCCGCGATCGGCCCGTTGCCCCGCTACGTAAGGGAGGCGGCCGAGCGGTATCTGGAATCCGTCTCGAACGATGGCGAGAAGCACTGGGAACGCACGGGGCCGGTGGCGGACGAGTTGCGCGGGATGATCGCCTCGGCTCTGCACATGCCCCGCGAAGGCATCGCCCTCACCCGGAATGTCTCGGAGGGCATGTCGATCCTGGCTTCGGGCCTCGACTGGAAGGCCGGGGACAACGTCGTTCTGCCGAGCGTCGAGTTTCCGGCGAACGTGTATCCCTGGATGAATCTGGAGAGGTTCGATGTCGAGCTGCGGCGGGTCGAGCCGGTCGACGGCCGCATCGGGGTTGAATCAATCGTAAATGCTATTGATTCTCGGACCCGGGTGGTGTCGATCAGTTCGGTCCAGTTCTTCAGCGGCTTCGTCGCGAACCTGCCGGCGCTTTCGGCTGAGTGCCGCCGGCGCGGGGTGCTTCTGTGCGTCGACTGCATCCAGCATCTGGGGGCGTTGCCGCTCGATCTGGCCGCCGCCGGTGTCGATTTCCTGGCGGGAGGTGGCCACAAGTGGCTGATGGCGGGCGAAGGAATCGGCTTCGTCGCCTGCCGGCCCGACCTGGCCGAACGGCTGCGGCCGGCCCTGATCGGTTGGCAGGGGGTGCGCCAGTGGGAGGACTTTTTCGATCAGCGGCTCGATTTCAAGCCGGGCGCCCAGAGGTTCGAGACCGGCACCCTCTCCGCCTTCGGCATCCATGCCCTTCACGCGTCGCTGCGGGGACTGGCGTCTTACGGCTTCGAGCGTGTGGCGGAGCTGGTGCGGGAAAACTCGCGCCTCGTGCGGCGCGGCGCGCTGCACCGCGGGTTCCAGCTTGCCCTGCCGGATGCCGAGCTGGCGTCGCCGGCCGGCACCTCGGGAATCACCTCGTTCCGCATCGAGGGCGTGTCGGCCGCCGATCTCGCAGCGAAGCTGAAGGAGGCTGGCGTCCAGGTTTCGGCCCGCCAGGGCTTCCTGCGGGTCTCCCCGCATTTCTATAACACCCCGGATGAAATCGAGGAGTTCTTCGCCCGTCTCGACACGATCATCGGCTAGGCGGCCGGGGACTTCGCGAGGGCGTCGAGGGCGGTCTGGCGTATCCCGCGCAGATCGAGTTTTCCCGTTCCCAGGAGGGGGAGTTTGTCGACGCGGACGAAGCTGTCGCGCCGGGGGATGAACAGATTGGGAAGGCCGGCCGTGGCGAGGCGCTCGAGAAGCTCGGGGATGCGGCTCTCGTCGAGCGTATGGAGGACGGCCAGCCGCTCGCCCTTCCTCTCGTCGGGGATCGCGGTGACGGCAAAGGCCATCACATCGAGGCCGGAAGCCTGCTGCAGAGCTTCTTCCACCTTCCCGTGAGGAACCATTTCGCCGCCGATCTTCGAGAATCGTGAGAGCCGGTCGGTGATGCGGATGAAGCCGTTCTCGTCCATCACGGCGATGTCTCCGGTCACATACCAGCCGTCCCGGAGGGCTTTCGCCGTGAGATCGTCGCGGCCGATATAGCCGCGCATCACGTTCGGCCCTCTCACGAGCAGCATGCCGGGAGTGCCGTGGGGAATGGGTGTTCCGGTGTCGGGATCGACGATGCGCACCGAGAGGCCGGGAACGGGATGGCCGACGAAGCCGCGGCGGGAGCCATACTGGTAGATGCCGCGGCCCCGGAAATCGAGGGTGCTGACCGTGATGGCGGGGGCGCACTCGGTCGCGCCGTACCCCTCGATCGGGCGGATGCCGAACTTCTCCTCGAACGCGTCGGCGACCTTCGAGGGAAGGCGTTCCGCGCCGGTGAGCACGATGCGGAGTGAGCCGAACTGGCCGGGTGTACACCGTCGCATATAGATCTGGAGAAAGGTTGGGGTGGCGATCAGCATCGTGGCGCCGAACTTCTCGACGAGGCCGCCGATCGCGACCGAGTCGAGCGGGTTCGGGTGGAAGACGAGGCCCATGCCGGTGCGCAGGGCAAACCACATCGACATCGTTCCAAACGAGTGGAACAACGGAAGGGCTCCGAGGAGGCGGTCGGAGCCGTCGACCGAGAGGACCTGGGCCACCCCCTCGACGTTGCTGCCGATATTCCAGTGGCTCAGCATGACGCCCTTGGGCTCCCCCGTGCTGCCGCTGCTGAAAATAATGGTCGCTATATCGTCGATGTCGGGAGTGGCCGAGGCGCCGGCGAGACGTTCGAGGAGGCGGATCGGCGCCGTGACGGCGAGGAGAAGGGCCGAAAGCCGGGCCGCGCGGGTGATTCCAGCCGCGATATCCTCGAGATAGAGGGGCGTGACGCCCTCGGGCAGCGTGAGGGAGGCTTTTTCGAGGAAGGCCCGGCTGGTGAGGACCGAGCGCAGACCGGCCTGACGGGCGGCCGAAGCCATTCCGGCGGGGCCGGCGGTCCAGTTCAGATTGACCGAGACGCGGCCGCCGAGCGCCGCGGCGACGTTCGCCCAGGCGCCGGGAATCGTGGTCGGAAGGAGCAGGCCGACGTGGGTCTGGCCTTCCCAGTGCGGCCGGAGGGCACGGGCGAGGGCGATGATCGATGCCAGGGCCTCGAGGCGCGACACGTGCCAGGTCGACTGGTCGCCCGCGATGAATCTCCAGGGGCGGGTCCGGAGCATGCGGATCGCGTGGTGGTGGAGCGGCCGGGCATCGGCGCGGCGGTGGTCCCAGGCGGCGCTGCCCATTTCCATGATGATCTGCCGGACGTGGGCCACGCGGGTTTCGGCGGGAAGCGGGGTTCCGAATGAGACCGTGACGGGGTGGGGGTACCGTTCCGGCATCTTGGTCAGGAACCGACCGCCCGAGCGGCTGTAGACGCTTCCCCAGACGCGGTCGAGATGGATGGGGATGATCGGGGCGGAGCGACCCTTGATGATGCGTTCGAGGCCGCGCCGGAAGGGGAGCATCATACCGGTGCGCGTCACCTCGCCTTCGGGGAAGATGCAGACCAGCTCCCCTTCGTCGAGGGCCGAGCCGGCGTCGCGGAGGGCCTTGAGGACGACGCGGAGGCCGCCGGTCGAGGAGACGGGAATGACGTGGAGAGCCCGCATGAAGGGGTTGAGCAGCCAGTGGTGGTAGTACAGTTCGTCGACGATGAACCGCACGGGCCGGTCGGTCGAGGCGATAACGAGGAAGCCGTCGATGAATGACACATGGTTCGAGACGAGCAGCGCCCCGCCCTGCTGGGGCACGTGGGTGCCGCCGACGATCGTCAGGCGGTAAAAAATATTTGTCGATATAACGATGACGAGGCGGAGCAGGAAGTCGGGCAGCAGCCACAGGGCCCAGAGGGTTCCGCCGGTGGTCAGCACGGCGGTGGCGAGGATGATCTGGCGGGCGTCGAGGCCGGTTCCGGCGAGGAGGCCGGCGCCGAGCGAACCGGCAACTGTGCCGCCGAAGACGAAGACATTGGCGAGGGCGATGACGGCGCCGCGGCGGTGGGCGGGGGAGCGCCACTGCATGATCGAGTCGAGCGGCACGAGGATGAGGCCGCTCGAGAGGCCGAGCAGCAGCATGACGAACAGCGTGCCCGCGATGCCGGGGCCGAAGATGCCGAAGACGAGCGTGAACAGGGCGATGCCGAGTGAGCCGAGCGGGATCAGGCCATACTCGACCATCTGGCCCGAGAGGCGTGCCGCGAGCATGCTGCCGGCAGCTACCCCGACGCCGTAGAGGGCCATGGGAAGCCCTGACAGCGAGTCGGAATGGGCGTTCCCGGCCGTGATCGCTTTTGCATAGACCAGGATATCCTGACCGAGCAGGCTGACGATGCCCCAGAACAGGATCGAGCCCATCACCGACAGCCGCAGAACGCGGTCGGCGGAGAGGATCGCCCAGGCGTCGCGCACCGACTCGATGACCCCGACGGGCTCGGCCGTCGCCGGGTTCACGTCGGGAATCGTCAGCGAAGCCGCCCAGCCGCCGAGGGCGCACAGGGTCAGAACGATGCCGGCGATCCAGGGGCTCGTTCCCGAAAGGTCGAGAAGAAGCCCGCCGAGGCCGGTTCCGGCGATGATCGCGAGGAACGTCCACATCTCGAGCAGCCCGTTGGCGTGCGCGAGTTTTTCGTGCGGCACGAGTTCGGGAATGATGCCGTATTTCGAGGGGCTGTACAGCGCCGACTGGAACGACATGAGGCCGAGGGTGAGAAACAGCGGCCAGACCGGGCCGCCCAGAGCCAGCGAAAGGGTGCCGAGCAGGAGCACCAGGACCTCGAACATCTTCAGCCAGACGATGACCGAGCGCTTGCTGAACCGGTCGGCGACCGGCCCCGCGGGCAGCGAGAACACGGCGAGAGGCAGGGTGTACACGACGAACGCGACCGTCGCCTGATACTGCGAGGCCGCCTCGAACGCCGGCGTGCCCGCCGTCAGACCCGCCGTGGCGGCGCGCATCGAAAGCAGGGCCACGACCATTTTCCACGCGTGGTCGTTGAACGCCCCCAGAAACTCGGCCAGCAGCAGCCCGCGAAGGGCCGGTATGCCGGTCGGACGGTCGGAGTCGGGACGGGCGGGGTCGCTCATGTTCGTATCCTCTCGATCGCGGTTTGTCGGCTACAAGCATACCCCGGCGGGATCCCCACTGCAAAGTTGCAGGACGGCCCGAATCGTGTACACTGTGCGTCATGGGAGCGAGAACGTTTCGGGCACGGGTGGTCGCGGCGCTGCTGCTGGCGGTCGTGGGGCCGCTGGTGGTGTTCGGGGCCGTGACCTGGCGACTGGTCGAGCGGTCGGTGCGGGACGACGCGGTGGCGCTGCACCAGGCAATCCTGCGAGGGGTGACCTTGGGGGTCGAGCTGTATGTCGGGGCACGGCGGGCAAGGCTCGAGGCGCTGGCGCGGCGGCCGGACATCCAGAGTCTCGAGCCCGGCCGGGTGCGCGCCGCATTGACGGAGTTCATCGGGGAAGAGGCGTTTTTCCGGGGTGCCGCGGTGACCGGCCTGGATTCGGTGGTGCGGGCCGGCTTCAGCCGCGATGCGCGCCGTTCCCCCTGGCACGAAGGGGAGAAGCCGAATCTCGCGCCCGTTGCGGGAGCCCTGATGATGCAGGTGCCCGTGACGGCGTTCACCGACGATGGAACGCGGATCGGAACGCTTGTCGCGCAGGCCATGCTTTCCGGCCCCGATATCCAGGATATTCTCGACACGCTTCCCGTGCCGGAGAACGAGTATGTCTGCCTGCTGACACGGAACGGCGAGATCACGGCGCGACGCGGTGCCGGGCTGCCGGCCGGGGCGCGCCGGTTCGTGCTGCCGCCCTCGCTCGTGGCGTGCGCCGACCGTCTCGTCGAGACGACCTACACCCTCCCGCTGCATCACGGCGGACGGACCGATCTCGTTTCCCTGACGTGGCGGCCGGCCCTCGACGGATGGATGATTGCCGGTACCCCCGCGAGCGACGCCTTTCGTCTGCTCGAGACCCTGCGGACCAATTTCGGCCTGGTGCTGATTCTTGCAATAGTAATAGCTATAATAGCCGGGGCCTGGGTTGCCGCGTCCGTCACGAGCCCGATCGCGATCCTGGTCGACGGGCTCGCGAAGCTGCGCGCGGGGGATTTCTCCCACCGCGTCTCGATCGGCACGGGGGACGAGATCGACGAGGCGGGGAAGGGGCTGAACGCCCTTGCCGCCGTGCTCCAGAAGAAGCTGCTGATCGGCTCGATCTGGGAGCGGATCCGGGGCGGTTCGAAGCCGCGGGGCCGGACGGGGCCGGGAGAATGACCGGGCTCCTGCCGCCGCTTCCCGTCGCGCTCGTCGGCCTGTTCAACCTGCTGCTGCGGGCGACGATCAACGTGTTTTTCATTGCCGCCCAGACGCTGTTTTTCAAGACGGCGGGCGTGATGGGCCTGCCCTATGTATACGCCGCGATGAACCTGGTCTACATCGCCCTCCAGGCCGGAGCGGTGCGGCGGCTGACCGGATCGCCGGGGTCGCATGTGCAGCGGCTTTCGGCAGCCTTTTGCACAATCGCCCTCGGGCGCATGCTGCTGCCTCCCGCGGTCGTCTGGCTCGACACGGCATTTTTGCTTGCCGTCATGGTCTACGAGCTGTTTTTCAACCAGTTCTTCACGCACTGGCTCAACGACGTGCTGCCGCTGGACGAGGGAAAACGATATCTTCCGTTCATCAATGCGTGCGGCAGCCTCAGCTTCATCGTAAGCGGCGTGACGATGCGGCTGGCCCTCTCGGTGACAAGCCTGACAACCGTTCTGGCTGCGGATGTCGTGGCGTTCGCCGTGGCAGCGGCCTGTTTTCCGATCGTCCGGAGCCGGTTTTCCGAACGCTCCGGCCATGCGCCCGACGAGCCGACCGGCCCGGGGGCTGGGGCGGTGGTCGAAGCCGGCGCGAGCGACACGGATGGCCGGTGGGCGTTCGGTTCCCGCCTCGCCGCGCTGGCCCTGCTGTTCACCCTCTCGAAATACTGGCTCGATTACCAGTATTCGCGGGCCATCACCGCCGCCTGCGACACCCCGGAGCGGCTTGCCTCGTTCATCGCCGTGTTCACGTCCTGCACCGATGCCCTGGTGCTGCTGACCCAGATGACCGTCGCGGCGGCCGTGATGAAACGGTTCCGGCTGCCCCGCATCCTCGCAATCCTGCCCGTGGCCGTGGGGGCGGCCGCTCTGGCTTCGCTGGGTAGCGGATTCCACGCGGTTCTCGCCACGCAGTTCCTGTTCACCTGGATCGCGAAATCCTTCCATCACGCGGCCATGACGCTGATCGTCGGCATCCTGCCCACAGCACCCCGGCTGAAGGTGCTGAGCGCCATCGGCATCGGCGCATCGATCGGCTCGATGCTGTCGGCCGTGGTCCTGATGGGCGTTCAGCGTCACCTTGCCCCGGAACTCGCGTTCGGGGCCCTCGCTGCCGTTCTGGGCCTGATGGCGCTGTCCGTCATTCCCCTCGAGCGTGCCTGGGGGCGGGAACTGGGCCGCGTTCTCGATGGATCGGCCGTGGTCGGGGAAGGGGAACGTCTCGCGGCGATCGAGACCCTGCGGGCTCTTTCGGCCGGCGAACGTCTGCAGCGGCTCGAACATCTCCTTCAGGGGAGCGAGCAGGAACGGCTGGCATCCCTGGAGCTGATGGATGGGATTCCGCGCGAGGCTGCCGAGCATCTGTTGATCGAACGACTCAGGCACGAGACGTCGCCGCGGGTGCGTGCCGGTGTGGTGCGCCGTCTCGTCGGGCTCGGCGCGGCCGTTTCCCGCTGGGCCGGCGCCGATCTCTTACCGGCGGATGAGGCCGATCCGCGGGTTCTGGCGAATCTTCTCGAGGGGCTCGCCGAGCTCGATGCGGGCGAATCCTTCCTGCCGCAGATACGGGTGCATCTCGGGCATGTGCATCATCGCGTGCGGGCGGCGGCAGCAGAGGCGCTCATCCGCCTTTCTTCCGATCCAGGCGACATCGAGGCGGGGCTGGGTGTCCTCGAACGGATGCGCGGTGCCCCGGAGTCGCTGGAGCGGGCCGCTGCCGTTGCCGTTCTCGGGCGTCTCCAGCATGAGGCGTTCCGGGAGGAGCTTGCCGGCGGTCTTGCCGATCCCGACGAGCGTGTCGCGAGCCAGGCGATTGCCGCCCTTCGCCGCCTTCCGCTGCCCGAAGTCGCCGAAACCCTCCGCCGGGCTGCCGCCGGCTTCGCTCCGCGGCTCGCGGCCGAGGCGACCGCGGCGGCGGAGTCCGTCGAGCTGGTCACCTGCGCCGGCTTCTCCCAGATCATCGAGGCGCTCGGGCCCGAGGAGCGGGCGGGGATCGTCAACCGGCTTGGCGACTGGCGACGCGATTCCCGCATCTACCTGGTGATCCGCGCCCTGCAGGTCGAGCCGGCAGCGCTGCGTTCCGCCCTCGTCGCCGCGATCGAGCGCATCTCCTCGCCCGCCGTGCGGGGCCTTGTCACGCAGGCATTCGGCCAGGACGGCCCCGCCGTCGTCTGGAAGGCCGAAGCCGTGTCGGATGCCGTTGCCCGACTGGAGCTCGGGGATCTGGCCGATGTTGCCCTGCTCCTGCGGCTGTTGCGGGAACACGGCGCGACGGAGCCGATCGTGCCGCTTCTGCTGCCCGTGCTTGATCGTATAGAGCAGGATATAAAAAATGCCCCCCCGTCGCGGGCCCCGGGAGGGGACGTGCGATTCAAGCTGGCCGTTACGGCGGCTTCGGCAGCGGCGACCGAGCCTGCCAGGGTCGTCGAAACGCTCGACCGGGCGATCCGGGGTGACCGGTTCGTCGCCTCCCTGTCCTGGGAATACCTCGAACTCCAGCTTGGAACGGCCGTCGCCGACCGTCTCGCCCGCCTCGTGAAAACGGCCGCCGCCGCCGGGGCTGCATCTGATACAATCGGAACACACGCATCATGAAAACGCTTCGTCTCGACCTGCTGCGGTTGGCGAGAAGCCTTGCCGCGTTCCTCCTGCTCTGCCTCGTGGCCGGCTGCGGTGGCGGCGGGGAAGAGCCCATGCTGCGGCTGGAGACGGATGAGCGGCCACCCGTCGAGTTCGGCGTGTTCCCCTTTCTCGAGTCGGGCCAGCTCGAAGCGGCCCTGGCGCCGCTGACGGCGTATCTGTCGGCCAGGCTCGGACGAGACGTCCGGATCCGCGTCGTTGCCGATTACACCGATCTCGAGCGTCTCGTGCGGCAGCGGCGGGTCGATATCGGCTGGTTTGCCCCCCGTTCCCGTGCAGGAGGGGCGGAAGGCGTGATGCTGCCCGTCTGCCGGCCGAAAACATCCGCCGGGAGCTATCACGGGGTCATCGTCACGCGGCGCGATTCCGGCATCCGTCATCTCGACGACCTCGCCTCACGGAGTTTCGCCTATGTCGATCGCGGCTCGAAAAGCGGCTTCTTCGAGCCGAACCGCGTCCTGGTCAGGGCAGGGATCGACCCGCTCCGGTTCTTCGGACGCATCTCCTGGGCGGGAAATCACGAGAAAGCCCTTCAGGGGGTTCTCGACGGCCGCTGGGACGCCGCCGCCGTCACCTCGCTGGTTCTGCGCCCGGGTGTGTCCGGCGACCTGGACCGGCTCATCGTCATCGCGACGACCCCGCCGATCCTGACGGATCCGATCGTCGTTCGCGACGGCCGGACGGATCTCGGTTCGGATACGGTCAAAGGCCTTCTCCTCGGCATCTCGAGCGATGAGGCAGGCCGGAAGGCGATCGCAAGTCTTTCGGTATCGCTTGGTATTTTTGGCTTCGAGCCCGTTGCGGAGGTTGAACGGTGAGATGCAACGAGGCTGGCGGCCGGTTCCGGCCTGGGTGTTCGGACGCAGGGCTGCGCGGTCTGCAGTTCGATTCGGGTCGCGATATTCCCGAGGACGCCCCGGCCGTACCTCTTCATCTTGTTTGTTTCGACGATACCGAGCGAACGGCCATCCTGGAACGGATGACGGCAACGGCCGAGCGGGAACTGACGGGATCCCGATTTCCGCTCGTGACCGGCCGTCTCGACGGTCACGACACGACGCTGCTGCGTCTGCCGTTCGGAGACAAGCCGGCCCTGCTGCTCGATGTCGCGCGTGCCCACCTCGCCGCCGTCCGGCCGGGGCTGGTCGTCTCGCTGGGTTCCGGCATGGCGTTTTGCGACGATCTCCGGCCGGGGGACGTGATTGCGACACGCGTTGCCCTTCATGGAACCGAGCGGGTCGAGATTCCGCGGCCACCCCAGTTCGAGTCGCTTCGGCGCGGAGTTCCCTGCCGGATCCGCTTTCGGGAAGGGGTGGCCCTGACCGTGCCCACCTTCGTCGGATCACGGGATGAGCGGCAGAGGCTCCGCGACCGGTTTCCGGCCGCGGATATGGCGGAAATGGAGGATTTTCATCTCGCCCGCCTGTACCGCGATACCGGGATCGGATTCATCAGCCTGCGTGGGATCACGGATGACGGGGACTTCGGCATGCATCTCGAACATCTCCGCCTCTCGATCGGGAACACCCTTCTCCTGGCCCGGCGGATGATGCGCCAGGCAACGATGGATCGGCGGCTTTCGTTCATTCCCAACGCCTCGACACTCGACCTGCCATATAATATCATGATCTATACACCAGGCCGGCCGCTTTCGCTGCCGGCCGCGGTCCGTCTTTCCGGATCGGCCATACGCGGCTTTGCCCTTGGCCGTATCCTGCCGGACGGCGCACGTCTCGATATCGTGGTCGATGATGCGAATCCCCTTGGGCAGTGGGTCGAGGCGCCGGGTGGCCGTGCCGCCGTCGTCGAAACGACCGGCTGGATCTTTGTGGCAACTCCCGACACCCGCCATGCCCGGCTGATCGTCCGGCACGAGGCGCTGAGCGCCCCGCCGGGTGTCGTGCTCGACCGGATTCTCCGTCATACGGCGGCGACAGCCGTGCCCGAGCCCGCACCTGAGTCCCAGGGCATGGGCCTGCCCATGCTCGGGGGGGTGCATGTGCAGGGACTCAACTCGATTTCCGCCGAGCCCGAAGAGGGGCTGCTGGCTGCGACGACCCTCGAGGAGTGCCTCGAAAACGGGATTCCGGTCGTCGATTCCAACGAGGCGAGGCTCTGGGTATACCGGACGGCGAATGCCGACGAGACCTCGTATTTCGACCCTCCCTACGAACTGCCGATGCGGCTTCCCGGTCCGCCGGCACCGGGGACGAAGCTGATCGCCACCGGGCTGGGGCCGGCGATCGCGCCCGAAGCGGCGGGCGGCGCCGTGGCCGACACCCTGATGCTCGGGGACGAACAGGGCGGCCGCCTGGTGAGCTACCTCGAAGATCTGTGCGGAGAACCGTTCGGAGCCGAGGATGTGTTCCGGTATCCGGGGGTTGTCCAGCGCCTCGCGGCGGATCGGGCCGCTCTGAGCCGCATCGATCGCCGTGCCCTGCTGACCCTCGCCGGTCTGAACGCCCTGCGTTTCGATCCTGTCACGCTCCGGCGCATTTACTCCCCGGCCTATGACCGGTTTTTCCGGGGGTATTTCGTGCCGCGTCGGGAAACCCCGGCCCGTCTCAGCTACCTGATCCTATCCAGCCGCGGCTGCGGCAACCGGTGCAGCATCTGCTGCTCCGGGGGCTACCAGCCCTTCACGGCCCTTCGGCCGGAACTCGTGATCGATTTGCTGAAGCGCATCCGGGACACCGTTGCGCTGGCACCCGGCGAGTTCGTCGACGTGTTTTTTCTGGACTCGTATTTCAACCGGGACCCGGACCGGATCGTGAAACTGGCACGGGGCATCACCGTCGAAGGTCTGAAGCCGTGGTTCGAATTCTATGTCCGGCACAGCGGCCTGTCCGGCTTCCTCCGCCGGCGTGCGCCCGGCCTGCCCGGAACCGTGCGGGACGATCTCGTCGCCGCCTACCGGGAACTGGGCATCGATGAAATAGTACTTGGTATTGATTCTTTCACCGACGAGTCGATCCGCCTTCTCAAGACCGACACCCTGCGGCTCGCCCTCGAGGGGGAACGGGCGCACCCGGCGTACACCTTCGACGAGATCCGGGCTGTTCTGACCGCGATCGAGGAGGCGGGCATGGCGTCACGCTGTTTCCTGCTCATGAACAATCCGTTCGTGGGAGACGATGATCGGATCAGAACGTATTACCATCTGGCCCTGCTCGCTCTGACGCTGAGGCGATTCCGGATCGACCTCGAATCCTCGAGCCGGGTCAACGAACTGAAGCCCTTTCCCGGGGCACCGCTGGCCCGCGTGGCGGGCAGGATCGAGGGGGTCATCAGCAACGACCGGTTCGTGTACCGCTCGGGCCTCGGTCACATCGAGACCTGGCTCGAATTCGAGCGGTTCGGCGAACGGCGCGAAACACCCGCTTCCCGTCATCGGTTTCTTGTGAGCTGCCAGGAGTCGCGTGCCCGGTTGATGGGAAGGGTGCTGATGCTGTTGAAAAGCCCGTCCTGCGCAACATCGGGTGAGTCCGCCGAGGTGATACGGGTTGCCGGAGCGTTGCTCGGGCTCGAGCAGCTTTTGATGCCGGCGATTCGCCCCTGGCTCGACGAGTTTCGCGACCGGAGGGAAGCAGAACGGTTCCTGCGGGTGAGCACCGAGGAGCTTGCGAGTGTTTTTTCCCGCTGCTCGACCGAGCGGGAGCTTCGCGACACCCCGTCTCGGCGATTTTTCCGCCTTCTCCGAGACGAATACGCGGGACTCGATGGGTGACGGCAAGAGGGTGTGGAGACGGCAATACGGGGAAGTTGCCCCGGATACGAGGATGATGGGAAGGAGCGTTCCGATGATGCGGACACACGTATGCGAGATGATGAGGGGAAAGGCCGGGCGGATCGTCGCCCTCCTCCTGCTGGTGTTGCTGGTGTCGTTGCCGGCAGCCGGCCAGAGGCTTCGGACGCCGTCCGACTTCGCCTACGACCGGCTGATCGCCTCATGGCCGATGCTCGCCGAAGTGACGCGCATGGCGGAAAAGCACGGGGCAACGCTGGGTCTTTACGGCGGAACCATTCGTGACCTGTATCTCGGAAGACCCTTCACCCCGATATCGGATATCGATATCATGTACAATAGTTCCGACCGGAACTTCACGGCCTTTCGGGATGAGCTGATGATGTACAACCGCAACCTGAAGGGCGGTCTGCCGAAGCCGGATTTCCATTTCGATCTCGCCGACATGGAGAACGAGAACGCCCGGCAGCATCTCTATCACAACATCGGCATCACCGCCACGAAGGTCGGCGTGATGCGCGACAACGGGCTGAAGGATCCGACCGGCCACGGCATCGAGGATCTGCGGAACCGGGTGTTCCGCTACTGGCCGCCGCGCCGCGACGTGATCGAGCCCGAGAATATCGGCCGGTTCGTCCGGGATCTGGCGCGGCTGCACACGTTCCGTCGGGACGAGGCGACGATCGGTCTGATGCGCCGTTCCCTGGCGGCCTGTGCCGATCCCACGACGGATGCCGGTCGCCGCATGATGGCTGCCGCACGCCACTGTCGCACGATGACGAAGCCGGGGGAGCTGCTCACGTTTCCGATGCTGATCAACGACTCCCGCTCAGATCTCCGCTTCCTGCACAACAACCAACCCGAGCGTCTGACGCGCAGCTTTCCCTTCGACATGCTGTTTTTCGATCTGTTCCGCACCGTGACCCAGGCGGATGACATGGAGAGCATGCGGGAGGTGTTCGCGACGCTCGGCGTTCCGGAGATGCTGTCGCGGCTGGGGTTCGCCTCGGAAAGCGCCGTGCTCATGGATCCGGCCCTGTCCCGGGAGGAGCTGTTCGACCGGTTCGCCTTTCCCGGCCATGCCCCGAAATCCCCCCTGGCGGCGGAATCGTTCGAGGCTGTCTGGGAGAGCACCCTTCGCCGGTACAACTATCGCGTCCTGTTCGACATGCTCATCTCGGACCTGAGAGAGGGAAGCCACGAGCGTCTCTGGCTGTCGCTCCGCAAGGAGGACTTTCTCAAGCCCTCGTCGTATGCGCTGCTCAATCCCGGGGATGATTACCGGGAGATGATTCTGGGCTTTCTCGACGCCGACTTCAACATCGGGGTGTTGCCGCGGGCATCGGCCACGCGCAGCCTCGACTGGTTCGTGCGCACGTATCTGCCGCTCGGGAACACCACGCTCCGGCCCGTTGCCCTTCCGGCCCCCGGAACAGCCGTTCCCTCCGGCATCCGGGCGGGATATACCCCGAGATCCTGGCGATCGACCGGTTTGCGCCCCATTCCCTCGTCAATCTCGACGGGTATCTCGAGATCCAGACGGGGCCCGAACTTGCCCCCCTGCAGCTCGATCCTCGGTGTCATTGGGCGTTGCTGATGGGGGATGCCCGGGAAGCCGCGGCGTATCTCGCATCGCGCGGGTGCACCAGGGCGTTCGACGTGAATGCGTGCGGCTTCAACCGTCGCCGGAAGACCATGATGGGGACGATACAGGGTGGTGAAAAAGTATATATCGTAGAATATGGATTCTACACGGACGACCAGCTGTTGAACCACGAGGCGCGCGTCTATTTCCTCCGGCGGGGCCGCGGACCGGCCGTCGACCGGAATATCGAGACGCTGCGCCGGCCCGGGGCGGCCCTTCCCGTTGCCGATGCCGTCGAACGGTTCCTGAAAGAGCTCGGGGAGCCGGTTCGCGTCTTTTTCGTCGGTTTCTCAACGCCGCTGAAACGTCATCTCGTGGAGCAGCGGCTGGTGCGGATCGGCGACATCGAACTGCGGGTGGGCCGGCTGCCGCTATCGGAACGGGATCGGCCGCTCGTGATCGCCCTTTCCGGCTTTGGGGCGAACTACGGAACTCTGCCGGCACGTCTCCTCGGACATCTTGCCCGTCGGGGACTCAGGGCCGTGGTCGCGGTCGGAACCGGCGGCGGGCTGCATCGGGGGATCACGCGGCGATTCGGCTGGGTGGCCCCTTCCAGAATCTTTCATGCCGGTGCCGCTTCCGGGGCTGATTCTCCGGAGATCGTCGTGGACAACGCCGCAGCGGGGCTGCGGTTGCCCGGGGCCGTCTCCTACGCCCGGCATGCGACCGTTCCGACAGTCCTGGCAGAAACCCAGCCCCGCATCGGCGAACTGCGCTACCGGCGAACGCTTTCCGTCGATTGCGAACAGTATCATCTTGCCTCATTCCTTCGCCGGCATGCCCCGTCGGTCATCTTTTACGGTCTCGTGAACATCACGGATTTCCCGATGGGCGACGAGTCGGAACGGGCTTCGGCGGGCCCCGGCATCACGCTGGAAAACTCGCCGGACCAGGCAAAAGCGGTAGAAGAAGCTCTGACGCGGATCATCGACGATCTTCGCAGGCGCTTCCGATAAAAGAGAGGACGATATATGAGATATGGTATCATTCCTTTGGCTTCATCCATTCACGACCCGGAACGGGTCAAGGCGACGATCCGACAGCTCGTCGGGGTGCTCGGGGCGTCGCTGGACATCCGCGAGGTCATCCCGTCGGACCGCGCCAATGTAGATGTTCTGCTCGTCGCGATCCTCACCGGGGGCACGGAGCACGCGTTCCGGAATCTGTATCGCAGTCTCGCCGACGGCTCGCAGTCCGTGACCCTGGTGACACTTCCCCATTCCAACTCCCTGCCCGCCGGTCTCGAGATCCTTGCCTGGCTCGAGTCCCAGGGCGTGACCAGCGCCCGGCTGTTGCATGGAACTCCGGAAGAGATCGCCGACGCCGTCCAACGGCGCGGGGCTGCATTGATGCTGCGCAGCCAACTGGATGCCACGCGCATCGGGGTGGTGGGCACCCCGTCCGACTGGCTGATCGCGAGCCACGTCGATCGGCAGTTGGCCCGCCAGCGCTTCGGCGTCGACATGCGCGAGATACCGATCGAGGAGGTTCACGATGCCTGGCATTCCCTCTCGGAAACCGATGTCGAGGTGGCCCGGGCGGGTTTCGAGACGCCTGCGGGGATCGTCGAACCATCCGAGAATGATCGCGACTCGGCTGCCCGCCTCTATGCCGCGATGCGCCGCCTCGTCGACCGGCACGGGCTTTCCGCCGTCACGCTGCGCTGTTTCGATCTTCTCAAGACTCCGGGGACGACGGGGTGTCTCGCCCTGTCGCGGCTCAATGACGAGGGGGTGACGGCGGGCTGTGAGGGGGATGTGCCGGCCCTGCTCACGATGCACATCCATCGGCTGCTGAGCGGCCATGCTTCGTTCATGGCCAACCCATCACAGTTTGCCGGGGACGAGATCGTTTTCGCCCACTGCACCGTGGCCTGTTCTATGGTGACAGATATACGATGGCGGTCCCACTTCGAGTCGGGCATCGGCATCGGCGTGGCCGGGACGTTCTCCCCCGGCATGATGACGGTGGCCCGGCTGGGCGGGCCCGATGCGGGCCGGCTCTTCATTGCCGAAGGCGAGGTGCGGCCTCATGAACACCGGGAAGACCTCTGCCGGACGCAGGTCCGGCTGCGCCTCCCGGGGGTTGCGGAACTGCTTTCACGGAACCCGCTCGGGAATCACCATATCCTTGCCCGAGGCGCCTGGAAACAGACCTGGCTCGAATCCCTCGCCCCTTTCGACATTACCATCGTTTCGTGAACGAAAGAAATCCACAGATGACGCAGATGAACACAGATATTGACCCGTACAGAAAAGAACATCCAGAACACTCCTGATCATCTGCGCCATCTGTGTCATCTGCGGATGGCTGTTACGTCGTCTTTTTCGCTTTGCCCTGGTTGGCGACGGCTTCCATGGCTTTGGCGACTTCGGCGGGGTCGCCGAGATAATAGTGCTTGATGGGTTTGAGCTGGGCGTCGAGCTCGTAGACGAGCGGCATGCCGGTCGGGATGTTCAGCTCGGTGATCTCGGCCTCGGACACATTGTCGAGGTGCTTGACCAGCGCGCGCAGGCTGTTCCCGTGGGCGGCGATCAGCACCTTCTTCCCTGATTTGATAATGGGAGCTATTGTTTCGCTCCAGTAAGGGAGGAACCGGGCGACGGTCTCCTTCAGGCTCTCGGTGAGCGGCAGATCGGCCTTCGCCAGGTCGCGGTATCGCGGGTCATGGCCGGGGAACCGCTCGTCCGCCGGTTCGAGCGCCGGCGGCATCGTGTCGTAACTGCGCCGCCAGATCAGCACCTGCTTGTCGCCATACTTCGCGGCCGTTTCCGCCTTGTTCAGCCCCTGCAGGGCGCCGTAATGTCGCTCATTCAGCCGCCAGTTGCGATGCACCGGGATCCACATCAGGTCCATCTCGTCGAGCGTGATCCACAGCGTGCGGATGGCCCGCTTGAGCACCGAGGTGTACGCCACGTCGAACGTGAACCCCTTCTCCTTCAGGATGCGCCCGGCCTTGTGAGCCTCATCGACGCCCTTTTCCGACAGATCGACATCCGTCCAGCCCGTGAACCTGTTCTCCTTGTTCCAGGCGCTCTCCCCATGACGCAACAATACAACCGTATACATGCGATCCTCCCATTATTTTCTTGAAATAGTGCTTTACGAGATTATATCAAAGAATACAACCCCGTATAAACCCGTCTTGGTTTTGGGATGGGAGCGTGGTATTCTTTGATACCACCCAGCGGGCCTGGTTCGGGGTCGTTGGGGCATTGGCCATGAAGTCGAACAATGAGACGGTCAGACAAGGACAGCGAGCATGAGCAGACAGAAGAAGACGACGGTTGAAGACGTTTCCCCAGCAACTGCAGGCGATGACGATATTCTGTCGCTCGAGGAAGGCACCGTTCTCGACTACATCTCCAACCGGCCGATCAAGGATACTCCCAAAGAACAGGTGCGCCAGCGCATCAGCAGGGCGTTGTTCCATGAATTCGCGATCTCTCCCGATGACATGGAATCCGATTTCAAACTGGTCATCGATGGCAAGCGAAAGAAACTCGACATTGCGATTTTCACGCACGATGCACCCCATGACGCCGAGCATCTTCATCGTATCGTCATCTGCGAAAAAGAACCTGCCAACGGCAGAAAAAGCGCCTACAAGATGCGCACGCCGGAAGAAGCCGATAAAGAGTTCGCGCTCCTGAAAGAGGCGATGTCCGAGGCGAAAGACTGCCGATACGGCCTCTGGACGAACGGCCTCGAATTTTTCTTTTTCGAGAAGGAAACCACCCGCTTCGACGTCAAGTTCAAGAGTATCGGCTCATGGCCGCCGGCCGACGAAAGCCAGGGGTCTCGCGATGTCGTTTCGACGGCGCATCTGCGCCGGGCCGATCCCGAGATGCTGCGAACGGCGTTCCGCCGGTGCCACAACTTCATCCACGGCAACGAGGGAATGTCGAAAGACGCCGCCTTCTGGCAGTTTCTCTACCTCATCTACTGCAAAATGCACGATGAGCGGCAATCGGGCGAACTGCGCCGCTTCTGGGCGGGGCCGACCGAACAGTTCGACGCCGCCGGCCGCCAGGAGATCAAGAAGCGCATCTCTTCGCTGTTCATCGAAGTGAAGAAGAAGTACAAGACCATCTTCCGGGGCAACGAGGAAATCACACTTTCCGACCGGGCGTTGTCGTTCATGGTTTCCGAGCTGGCAAAGTACGATTTCGGAAGAACCGACGTCGATGCCAAAGGCGCAGCCTACCAGGAGATCGTCGGGAACAACCTGCGCGGCGATCGGGGGCAGTATTTCACTCCGCGCGGCGCCATCAAGCTGATGGTGCAGATGCTCGATCCCAAATCGAACGAGCGCTTGCTCGACCCGGCGTGCGGAACCGGCGGCTTCCTGGTCGGCGCCATCGATCATCTCTTGAAGAAGTTCAAGGAAGAGACGAACTCGAAGGGGGAAGACACGGCCGATAGCCTGTGGGCTGCCGAAAATATTCGGCAGTATGTCGACAGCATGCTTTTCGGCAATGATTTCGATCCTGCCCTGGTGCGGGCGACGACCATGAATCTCATGATGGCTGCCGGTTCGACGGGTAACGTCTTCCACCTCGACTCGCTGAGCTTTCCCAACGGTCACCTCGATGGCCTCGAGGCGGCAAAAACGGCGATCCAGCTCGGCACCATCGACGTGCTGATGACGAATCCGCCGTTCGGTTCGGACATCCCGATCACCGATCCCGGCATTCTCGGCACATACGACCTTGCCGCGAGATGGGAAAAGGGGGAAGACGGCTGCTATACCCGCGGAAACGGCTTCCAGTCTTCGGTTGCCCCCGAAGTGCTGTTCATCCAGCGGGCCGTGGAGTGGCTGCGGCCGGGCGGCCGCATGGGCATCGTCCTGCCCGACGGCATCCTGGGAAACCCCGGCGATGAGCCGATCAGGCAATGGATCCTGCGAAACTGCTGGGTGCTGGCCAGCGTCGATCTGCCGGTCGAGACGTTCATCGTCGAAGCCAACGTCAACATTCTGACCAGCCTCCTCTTCCTGAAGCGGAAGACCAAGGCCGAAATCCAGGCCGAAGATCTCGGCAGGAAGACGGATTACCCGGTCTTCATGGCCGTCGCCGAGAAGGTCGGGGTTGACCGTCGCGGAAACCAGTTGTTCAAACGCACCCCCGACGGGGAAGACATCTTCGAGGAGTATACCGATTCCGAGCGCATCCGCATCGGCGGGAAGCAGGTCGAGAGAACCCTGCGCCGGAAACGGCGCATCCCCGATAACGACCTGCCCCTCATCGCCGAGGCGTATCTCGAGTTCCGCCGGAAGAACCCGGAGCCCGGCTCATGATCACGCGTCTCGAAGCGACCCGGTACCGCTGCCTGGAGCGCCTCGATGTCGATCTCGGGGAGTTCGCGCTGGTTGTCGGCGCCAACGGGGCGGGGAAGTCCACCTTTCTCGATCTGCTTGTGTTGTTCGGCGATCTCTTGCAGCAGAAGGATGTCGGTTCTGCGTTTACGAGCCGCCTTCGGGGCCAGCCGCCCCGGTGTGCCACGTTCTCCGAGCTGATCTTCTGCGGCCGCGGCGATGACTTCATCCTGGCGGTCGAGGCCGAGCTGCCCGATGCGGTCATTCGCGCGCTTCTGCCCGGACAGCCGGCAACCGTCAAGAACGATGAGGAACAATGGCCTCGTTTCATCCGGTATGAGCTGCGCCTGGGCGTCTTCAACCAGCGCCGGCTCGAAGTGAACGCCGAGTATCTTTTCCTGTTCTCGCGGTCAGCGCTCCCTGGCCGCGGCGGCGCCCGCCTTCTCGGGGAAACGGCCCCGAAGAAGGAGTGGCGGTTCATCATCCGCCGGGATGCCGGGGAAAAAGCCCTGTTCCGGAACGAGGTCGTGAAGGCGGCCAGATCGAAAGCCGTCCATATCGATGCCGGGAAACCGGCGCTCGCGCGGGTGCATTTCGAGAGCCGCGAGGAGTATCCGGCCGCCGTCTGGCTCCACGGGCTGCTGACCGATCAGTGCCTGGCATACCGGCCGAGTATGGCGGTTCTCCAGACGGCATCGCCGCCGGGCCGTGCCGAGATGCCCGCAGCTGACGCCGGCAACCTGCCCTGGCTGACTCTGCTCCTCCGGAAAACGAATCCCCGGCTCTTCGACGCCTGGGTCGATCACGTGCGCACCGCCTTGCCCCAGGTCGCCTCGATCGAGGCATGTGAGCGCGAAGAGGACCATCACGCATATTTCAAAATACAATATCAAGGCGGATATAACGTCACGTCGTCGGGGCTGTCGGAGGGAACCTTGCGTATCCTGGCGCTGACGCTTCTGCCGTATCTCGAGCGTCGCCCGACGATTCTTCTCGTCGAGGAGCCGGAGCTCGGCATTCATCCGCGCGGCATCGAGACGGTCTTGCAGTCGCTGATGTCGGTGTATGACAGCCAGGTGCTCGTTTCGAGCCATTCTCCGGTGGTGATGGCCCAGTGCCGTCTCGAACAGGTGTTGTGCGCGCGGCTCGACGAGGCCGGGGCCGCGACGATCGTTTCTGGCCGGCACCATCCGCGGCTGGCGGAATGGAAGGGGCGCATCGACCTGGGGGCGTTGTTCGCCGCGGGGGTCCTGGGATGAGAGACTGCATCTTTCTCGTAGCGGATACCAACATGTCGGAGGCCCTCACGGGGTTTCTCGGCCGAGAGCGGTTTCATGAAAGCCTTGGCACGGCGCCGTTCCGGTTCGATCCCCGGGAAGACCTGGTCGTTGCCTCGGGGGACAATGACCCCGGGCTGTTCGTGCGGGCCCATGAACTGCTGCTCGTCTATCAGAAGAGTCACCGATATGCGGTTGTCGTCGTCGATGCCGCCTGGGAAGGCTCGCCCGGAGCGGCGGAGATCCGATCGAAGATGACGGAGCGCCTGACGGCAAACGGCTGGGCTGCCGATGCCTGCCGGGTTATCGTCATCGACCCGGAGCTGGAAAACTGGATCTGGCAGAAAAATGTGCATGTCGCCCGGGCGCTCGGATTCGAGACCAGAGACGAGATGCTCGACCTGGTGGCCGCCGTATCCGGCTGGCCCGAGGGGCAGGAGAAACCCTCCGCCCCGAAAGAAACGCTTGAAACCGTCCTGCGGCGCCGGAAAATACCCCGCTCGGCGTCGCTGTATCGGCGGATCACCTCGCAGGTTTCGATCAAAGGCTGCCGTGATCGGGCCTTCTCGGAGCTTCTTCAGGCATTGCATACCTGGTTCCCGGCGGTGCGCTCATGAAAACAAAATCCGTTCCCTTTTCCTGGATCGAACGCTGGGGGAAGCGGCTGGACGTTTCCCCGTATCTGGGCGGTGCTGTTGAGGCCCGATATGCCATCGATTCGATGACAACTCGGAAGCAGCCACTGTGTGAAGTCACGAAGGATGGCTTGAGTGGAATTATCAATGCAGGTCGTATACAGAGACTTTGGGTTGATGATCCATCATTTGGCACTCCATTTCTTACAAGTACAGATATTCTGAAAGCCGATCTGTCCGATCTGCGTTATATAACTAATAAGATAGTATCTTCTAATCCGCGCTTGTTGATTAGACAGGGCTGGACATTGATTACCCGAGCCGGCACGGTTGGGAGAATGGCTTACGCAAGGCCTGATATGGATGGAATGGCCTGCACTGAAGACGTTCTCAGGGTAATTCCTGATGAGAACCATGTGTATTCGGATAAGCCGAATTCTGGCTTGAAACATCGATAAACGCTGAAAAGGGAAGCATGAGTTTAGAACACCCGCCTTTCATGAGGCTTTCTGAGACTCCCTGTCAAAAACCTCCCTTGTACGAACATGGGGTGC
>JAKQOH010000014.1 GCA_029565415.1 Candidatus Rifleibacteriota bacterium
TCTGCAGCGCATCGGCAGCGTGAGGGAGAATGCGAATGCATCGGCTGTCGCAGCCGGAATCGCCGGTTGGGCGGGAACGATGCTTGCCGCGCTCTCCTGCGCCGGCCAGTTGGCTCTCTCCGGCATGGCGCCGTGGAGACTCGTCGTGCCGGCCATGGCTGGCATTCACGCGTTGATTGGCCTGGGGGAGGGGATCATCACGGGGCTCATCGTGCGTTCCGTTAGGCGGCGCGGTTCTCTGACGGCAGAACTGGAAAGTCTCCCCGGCGCAGGGCTGGCTCCCTTGCAGTCGGTGCTGCCGGCCGTGTTCGTTGCGGCGGCCGGGCTGGCGCTGTTCGCCTCCCCCTGGGCCTGCTCGTGGCCGGACGGACTCGAAGCCGTTGCCGGGACCCTGGGATTCGAGGAACATGCCGCCATGCCGGTTGTCGCCGGGATCTGTCCCGATTACGCGATTCCCGTCCTTGGCTCGACGTTGGGAACAATGCTTGCCGGGACGTTCGGTGCGATCGTAACCGCCCTGCTCGTTCTCGCTGCCGGACGCTTTGCCGCCCGCCGCGAACGGGTGCCCGTCGCCGGCGACTGACCGGCGCTCCCTTGCGGCCGCGATGACATCTGATTCAATATCTGCCGGTGTGAAACTAGCCGCGACCCTTGCTGCAATCCTGCTGATGCTCGCTCTGCCCGGTCCCGTCTCGGCCGGCCACGCGGCATACGCCGTCGTCCTGTTCGCCGGATACCGGATCACCGATCCCGGCCTGGCGCGGCGGTCGAACGGCGGCCGGGCCGCTCTAGTGATCCTTGCCGGCGCGATCGTTCGCGGCTGGGTTGCCGGGGATGCCGGCGCCGGTATCGAGCTCGCGATTCGTGGCCTGCTCGCGCTGGGGACGCTTCTGCTGCTTTCCGCTCACCTGCCGCCCGCCGAACTCGCCCGATGGCTGAGGGCGCGCGGCATCTCCGCCGATCTAGTCGGAACGATGCTCCTGCTGACCCGCTACGGCGATCTCCTACGCCAGGAAGTTTTCAGGCTCGACCGGGCGCGCCGCTCCCGCTGTTTTTCCCACGCGGCCGAAACCTCGTGGGTGGCGAAAAGCACCCTGCTCGGCGCCATGTTCGCCCGGGCTGTTTCCCGCGCGGAACGCGTCTACCGGGCGATGCTCGCGAGGGGCTGGCAATGAGCGGAGGACGCCTCTCGGTCGAACAGCTCCGTTTCTCCTGGCCGTGCGGCAGGAATGTGCTCGAATCAATATCATTTTCTATAAAAGAAGGCGAGCGGGTGGCGCTGATCGGCCCGAACGGGGCCGGAAAATCGACCCTGCTTCTGCATCTGAACGGGCTCCTGCCCGACGGGCGTCCGGCCGACGGGGCGATTCGTGTCGACGACCTCCCAGTGGCGCCTCCGCATCTGGCCGAGGTTCGACGACGGGTCGGTGTCGTGTTCCAGGATCCCGATGACCAGCTGTTCTGCGAGACCGTGGGCGAGGACATCTCCTACGGTCCACGCCAGCTTGGAAGAGGAACCGGTGGAACTTTTGGGCCTGAGGACGTCAGGACGGCTCTGGAGAGGGTCGGCCTCGGAAACTTCGCCGACCGGCCGATCAGTGAGCTCAGCCGCGGAGAAAAACGCCGGGTCGCGATTGCCGGCGTGCTAGCCTGTGAACCGTCCGTGCTCGTCCTCGACGAGCC
>JAKQOH010000026.1 GCA_029565415.1 Candidatus Rifleibacteriota bacterium
GGCTCTTCGCTGTTTCATGTGGGTAGACCAAAATTCAACCGCCCTGCGATAAGGTAGGCCATGGCAATCAGGTTCTCATCCGAACGATATCCCCTGGCCCGGGCCTTGGCTGCCTGGATAAGGCTGTTGAACCCCTCCAGAAGCCCAGTGGTGATCCTGCTGGAGAACCAGTTCAGGACTCCGTCCCAATGATTCTTGATCGTTTTTGCAGCCCGGATAATCGGAGCAAGCCTGGAATGTGTTGCCCACCAATACCATTGTTTCAGGAACCACTCTCCAGCCGCCAGATTGGGCTTGTCAAAAAACTCTTGGAACGCCAACCGGATGTTGTAGGCTCGAACAGTCTTCAGATTACGAGCCGATAGACTGAAGAGCTGTCGCTTCTGCGATCGGGTCAGGTTCGTTGGATTGGTCAGCCACAGGAACCGGGTCTTCTTCAGAATTACATTGGTAGCAACCTCCTCCCGACGAACCTGATCAACAGCATCATTGACGATCTTCGTCAGATGGAACCGGTCGAAGGTGATCTCTGCGTTCGGGAGCTGACCTTGGATCCCCTTGATAAAGGCTCCAGACATGTCACAGGCCACCCGGCGAACCTGTTGCGGCGTTCCACCCTGCGCATTGAGGTGGTTGACGAAACGATTGACCGTGGTGGCGTCCTTGCCAGTGGTCGCGAAAACCAATCGTTTCTTGTCCAGATCGAAAAAGAGGGTCACATATCGATGGCCCCGACGACTGGCTGTTTCATCAACCCCGATGGTCGTCACGTCATCAAGACGACGGGATTTGACAGCCTGCCGCACATAATGCCGAAGAACTCGCCAAACCCTGGTGTCATGTTCGCCAATCAGCTTCGCAACTGCGCTTACGGGCATCTCCTGTCCAAGAGCCATGACAAAAGCCTCAAACAGGAGAGTAAAACCGGACCCAGGGCGGGCCCAGGGAACCTCCACTTTCCGGATGGTGTTGCAGGATTTGCAGTCACACCGAGGAACCCGAGCATGCAGAAAAGCTGCATGCTGGAAGAAGTTCAGGTGTCGCCAACAGTCCTCGGAGGTGTCGTAAGCATTGCTGAGAGCTTGGCAGTTGGGACAGCGGAAGAGGCTGCCAGGCTCAAAGTCGAGATGGATGTCCAATCGCTTCTCGGCCGCCGAGAACTCGATCCGGGCAACCTTCCAGGGTGCAACCAAGCCCAGGGCAGCAGCGAAGAGTTCTTGTTGAGTCATGTTCCTTTCCAAAAAGCAGAAGTCACTCACATACTATCTTACCCACGTCAAACAGCGAAGAGCCGATTATATTTCGCAGACGGTGTATGAAAGGGTTCGCTTGCGTTGTGTTGTTGATGCAATAGTATCTGCGTTGTATGGTCTTGAATTCGATGATTTACGATGGATTCTTCATAACTGTGATCATCCAAATGAAAAACTGAAAGAAAAGGAATTCTGCCGGACACTCGATCCGAAGGGCTTCTGGCGCATCGACAAGGAACTCGATCCGGAGCTTCGGCAGACGGTGTTGACGCTCGTCGCTTTCGATGCGTTGCTCGGGTGCGTCGCCGCCGCCGGCGGGGACCGGCACAGGGGCATCGAGGCGTTCGCGGCGCTGAATGACGGCCAGGGGTGGCTGATTCCCGAAACGCTCCGGCTTTCGGATCATGGTCTTGGCCATGACGAGCGGGCGCGGCAGCCCCAGCCCGTCGCCTCCCGCCTCGGGCCCAGGTTCCCGGAGGATCGCCGGCCCCTGTCGCCCGAGGAGGCCCGGGCCGAGTGCGAGCGCCACGCCCGCGCCATCCTGGGCGACGCCGAGTTCGACCGCCGGTTCCTGAACCGGCCGGCCGACCCCGCACCCCGGCCCGAAACTCCTTGCAACGAGCCCGGCGATCGCGATAGCATGAAAGGGCGTATACAACAGAAACGTTTGTTCGACTAGGAGCCGCGGACGATGCTCACGAAACTCCGGTTCAAGAACTTCAAGGCATGGAAAGACTCTGGCGACATCCGCCTTGCGCCCCTGACGGTGCTGTTCGGCACCAACAGCGCCGGCAAGACCAGCATCCCCCAGCTTTTGCTGATGCTCAAGCAGACGGCCGACTCCCCCGACCGCCAGCGCGCCCTCCAGATGGGCGACAGCAGAACCCTGGTCGATCTGGGCACGTTCGAGGACGCCCTCCACAACCACGACGTCTCTCACAAGCTGGAGATCGATCTCGACTGGAACCTGAACGAACCCCTTCAAATCTCCGATCCTCTCACGAAAAAGAAGTTTGAGGGTTCCGAAATGTCGCTTCATGTCTGCATTTCGGCCGGCAAGAACCGACAGCCTGTCGTTTCGGAGGTGAGATACGAACTGAAGAGCGGTGGAGCCATACAGGTCGATATCGAAATGAAGCGCAAGTCGAATAAAAACAAGTATGATGTTGCCTCGCCGCATTCGAACTACAAGCTCACCCGGCACAGCGGAAGGGTCTGGCCGGTTTCCGAACCCGTTCGTTTCTACGGTTTTCCCGATGAAGTGGCGGCCTACTTCCAGAACGCCATGTTTGCCACTGATTTCGTTCTACAGTTTGAAAAGATGTTGAGAAGTATATTTTATGTCGGCCCGCTCCGGGAAACGCCGAAAAGGCTTTACATGTGGTCTGGGGAGGTTCCCGACCATGTGGGGACGAAAGGCGATCGTGCCATCGAGGCGATCCTCGCGGCCGGTGATCGTCGGTTCAATCTCAAAGAAAAGAGTCGAAGCCGACAGCTTGCGGAGCTGGTTGCAGCATGGCTGAAAAAAATCGGAATGATTCGTGATTTCAGGGTGAAACCCCTCGGAGACGGCCGAAAAGAATACGAAGTGCTCGTCCGTACCGGCCCGAAAATGGCCGAGGTGAAGCTGACGGATGTCGGCTTCGGCGTCAGCCAGCTTCTTCCCGTTCTCGTCGAGAGCTTTTTCGTTCCGCCCCGTTCCATCATGATCTTCGAACAGCCCGAAATCCATCTGCACCCGCGCGTGCAGGCCGAAATGGCCGATCTGTTCATCGAAGCCGTCAAGATGCGCGAAGACGGAAAGCCGCGGGACTGTCAGTTCATCATCGAAAGCCATTCGGAGCATTTTCTGCGCCGCTTGCAGAGGCGCATCGCCGAGGAGGAACTGACCGCCGACCAGGCGGCGCTGTATTTCGTTCACACCGAGGACGGCGCGGCCCGGCTCGAACCTCTCGATGTCGATCCATACGGCAATATCCGCAACTGGCCCGAGAACTTTTTCGGCGACGAGATGGAAGACCTGGTGGCGAGAAGCGAAGCCCAGGCGAAGCGCATGGCCGCCCAGCAGGCCCCGCAGGACGGCGGCCGGCAATGAACCATCTGCCGACGCGCTGTGTCGTCGATACGAACGTCGCGACGACGGCGAACGGGCGCAACCCCGGCGCGAGTTGTGCCTGCGTTGCCGCCAGCAGTCGGGCCCTGATGACGGTCATGAGGGACGGGCACGTCTTCATCGACGCCCGCGGCCTGATCGTCGCGGAGTACCGGGCAAACCTGAACGCCAAGGGACAGCCGGGAGCCGGCGACATGTTTTTCAAATGGCTGCTCACGAACGAGTGGGGCGGCGTTCGCGTCACCCGGGTCGGCATCACGCCGAAGGCCGCCGATCCCGAAGATTTTCACGAACTGCCCCCGCCCCTGCCGGGCGTTTCCTACGACCGCTCCGATCGCAAGTTCCTCGCCGTCGCCGCCGCGCATCCCGAGCATCCGCCGATCCTGCAGGCGTTCGACAGCAAATGGTGGGGCTGGCGTGAGTCGCTCGCCAAAGACGGCGTGGCCATCCATTTCCTGTGCGAATCGGATATCGCCGAAAAATACCGGCAGAAGATGGGCTGAGCGTGGAGTTCTTCCGGTTTCCCCAGACGCCGCACCTCCTCTGGCTGGCCGACGGCACGCCCCGTGACGACAAGGTCATGACGGAGGCCGATGCGTGCGAATTCCTTGCAGGCGACGTTCTCGTCGAGGAGAAAGTCGACGGGGCGAACGTCGGCTTCTCGGTCGACGAGAACGGCGACCTGCGGGTGCAGAACCGGGGCAGTATCCTGGCGCCGGAAACGTGTCACGGCCAGTTCAAGCCGCTGTTCCGGTGGATCGAACCGAGGCGCGACGCGATCGCGGAGTCGCTTTTCCCCGACCTCATGCTGTTCGGCGAATGGTGCTATGCCGTGCATAGTGTAAAATATACCAGGCTTCCCGACTGGTTTCTCGCCTTCGACGTGTATGACCGGTCGAAAAATGCTTTCTGGAGCGTTCCGCGAAGGAATGAGCTCGCGGGCCGGCTGGGGCTGTCGGTCGTGCCGGTCCTGGGGAGCGGCAGGTTCACCCTCGGCGAACTGCCGGCACTGCTCGGCGACTCGTGCCTCACGGACGGGCCGGCGGAAGGCGCCTATTTCCGTCGCGACGAAGGCGGCCGGCTGGCGGCGCGCGCGAAGATCGTTCGGCCTGCGTTCACGCAGGCGATCGACGAGCACTGGTCGCGCAGGGCATTACGGATGAATCAGAGAGCCGGAGGGCACGTATGGCCTTGAACCCGATTTCCTTCACCGAACAGGTGGTGGCGGATTTTTTACGCTACCAGCTCACCACGTATCCGCTTGCCGACGAGAACCTGCACGGCCAGATGCGTTCGCTGCTGTGCCTCGAGGAAAGCCGCATCACCCCCTTGCGCAGCGGGCCGTTCGTCAGCCTGTCGAGGCCGTTCAGACGGGGGGCGGAGATCGAGCGGCTGGTACAGGAAGGCGTGCTTCACGAGGGAATGAAGGCGATCGCCGGCTGGCCGACGGTGCGCGCCCACCAGGAAAACGCGATGCGGGCCATCAGGCAGGGCAAAACGACGCTGATCGCGACGGGCACGGGATCGGGAAAGACCGAAGCCTTTCTGTACCCGATCATCAGCCGGTGCCTGGAGCTGGCCGAAGCGAAGGCGCCGCCCGGCATCGTCGCTGTGCTGGTCTACCCGATGAACGCTCTCGCCGAGGACCAGCTCGACCGGTTGCGCGGCCTTTTGGCCGGGCGCGGGATTTCGTTCGGGCTGTATGTAGGAAAGACCCCCGATGAAGAGGCGGGAGTGCGGGGTGAGCGGCTTCCCGCCGGCTCGTCGAACGCCGATTACCGGGCCCGGCTGAAGCAGATGCGCGATGCGGGCGACCCGGGTACGCTGATCCCGCCCGAAGAGCGCGCCAGCCGTGCCGCAATGCGGAAGGCGGGTGGCCAGCCCCGGATTCTCCTGACCAACGTCAAACAGCTCGAACTGCTATTGACGCGGGGCAAGGACGTCGGGCTGTTCGACGGGGCGCCGCTCGAATACCTGGTATTCGACGAGGCGCACACCTTCCGGGGCGCCCAGGGAGCCGAGACGGCCTGTCTCATCCGCCGTCTGCGCGCGTTCTGCGGGAAGAGCGCCGACGAGGTGACGTGCGTGGCCACCTCGGCCACGATGGCGGATCCGGAGCGCGGTTCCAAAGCCGGCATCGATTTCGCCCGGCGGTTTTTCGGCGTGGCGGCCGACCGCGTGACGCTGGTCGGCGAGATCTACGACGAACTGCGGTGGAACGAGCTTCGATCGCTCCCGGCCGGCCCGTCGGCGGATCCGGCCGAACTGCTCGGCCGGGTGCTTCGCGCGGTCGATCTGCCCGACGACCAGGTTGTGGAAGGCCTCTCCGCATGTCTTGCCGAGCTCGGCGGCGCGCGACTGCCGGTTACGGGATGGCAGAAGGCCCTGGCGTCGCAACTGGCGAGCAACGACCTGGTCCATGCCCTGGCCGATGCCCTGCGCGAGCCGCGGGCGCTGGCGGAGCTGCCCGGACTGCTGACGGAACAGGTCGGCCGCGAGGTCTCGGTTCCCGAGATCCTGTGCTGGCTGGCATTGGGCGCGGCCTGCGGCCGTGACGGCCACGAGCCGCTGCTGCGGCCGGTCGTCCACAGTTTCATCCGCGGCGTCGGCGGGGCTGTCGTCACGCTTTCCGAACCGGATCGGGCGGCACGGCTCTGGCTGGCAGGCGAGGATGCGGAGGCGGGCGGCGCCGGCGAGTTCCGGCGGTTTCCCCTGCTTTCCTGCACCACCTGCGGGCAGCACTACTATGAGGCGTGGGTGAAGGATTTCGGGTTCGGTGAAGGAAGAGCCGCGGGCATCACGGGCGGCGACCTGGTCGGAACCCGCCGCGTATGGCCCCACCTCGCGGAGGCTCAGGAAGGGGTCCGGGTTCTGCTGATCGACCGCCTCGTCGTAAAGCCCGACGAGGACGAGAACACCGACGATACCGATGATACCGACGGGGAGACGGCCGGGGGTGACCATGAATACGATCATCAACGCCTGCACCCGGTGTGGGTCTGCAGGGCCTGCGGCGCCCTTCATGATGCCGGTGGCCACACCTGCGCTTCCTGCAACGCGGGCGGAGGCCTGGTTCCGCTGTATGCGGTCCGCGTGAAGGCAAAGCTGAACGGCCGCCTGCATTCCTGCGTTGCCTGCCAGGCCCCCGGCCGAAGACCGGGCGGCGGGCAGTACCGGGAGCCGGCGCGTCCGGTGCGTGCGGTATCCGTTTCCGACGTGCACGTTCTTGCCCAGTCGATGCTCCATCTTTCCGAGCGCCGGCGACTGCTGGTTTTCGCCGACAACCGCCAGGATGCGGCGTTCCAGGCCGGCTGGATGCGGGACCATGCGCGCCGGTTCCGGTTGCGGGCGCTCATGGCCGGCGGTATCACGGCGCACGGCGTCTCGATCGGCGATCTCGCTCAGCAGCTCGACGCTGTCCTCGAGCGGGACGACGAGCTGTCGCGGGCGCTCATTCCGGAAGTCTGGCAGTTCGTGCCGAAAGAGGATGCCGGAACGAAACATCGCGAAGAGCGATTGTATTTCCTGCGGCTTCAGATCCTGCGGGAGCTGACGACGGGCGTGAAACAACGCATCGGCCTCGAGCCCTGGGGCCGGCTGCGTGTCGAATACGAGGGGCTCGACGAAAACCACGACCTGATCCGGCGCTGGGCCGACAAGCTCGGCTGTGAACCTGCGCGCCTGGCCGAAGGCATCGCCGCGATGCTGGACCATCTTCGGCGCATCCGCCTGGTTCATGACGAGCCCACGAAGATGTTCGAAACCTACTGGAACACCGGCGACAAGGAGATCCAGTATGGGTATATCCCCGAAGTCCCGGGCGGGCCGCGCGGCATGAAGCTGACCCGCGGGGCGGCGGACGAGCCGGGCCGGGTGACCCAGTGGATCGGGGCTCGGCCGACGCAGATCTGGAACGCCGTTTCCGACTGGGGCGTTCCGGAAAACGAGCTGGCGGCGTTCCTGGAGGAGCTCTGGGCGATGCTGGCCGGCCTCGGCCTGATCGTGCCCGCCAAGCTTACGGGGTGGGGAAAGCCGTTGAGCGGCACCGCCGGGGTGTATCAGATCAACTCCGGCAAACTGCGCATCATGCCGCATCGCGGCCGGTTCCGGTGCGTCAGGTGCCGGCGGATCGCCCTGCACGCGGGACCGACGGGCCGGTGCCTGGCCTGGCATTGCGGCGGAACGCTGGCGGCGGAAGAGGCCGACCCGGACGATTTCGATCTTCGGATCCTCGACGGCGAGTATGCGATGCTGCGCGCCGCCGAACACTCGGCGCAGGTGCCGACGGAGCTGCGCGAGCGGTATGAAAACCAGTTCAAGGGGAAGAGCGAGCAGGTGAACACCCTGGTCTGCACCCCCACGCTCGAGCTCGGCGTCGATATCGGCGCTCTGGATGCGGTGCTGATGCGTAACATGCCGCCCGGGCCCGCCAACTACTGGCAGCGTGCCGGCCGGGCGGGCCGGCGCCACCGGATGGCGGTGGACATCACGTATGCGCAGGCGACGAATTTCGACCAGTCGTATTTCCGCGACCCGCTGAAACTGCTTCGCGGCGTTGTCGAGCCGCCCCGGTTCAATCTCGCGAACGACGTGATGGTGCGCAAACACGTTCATGCGACGGTGCTCACCGCCCTGCACGGATTTGCCCGGCAGGCCGGGGCGGAAGAGAAAGCGCGGATCGAAACGGTTCTGCGGCGGTGTTTCCCGGTGAGTCTCGCTTCCTATCTGTTCACTCCCGGCGGTGAAGTTCTCGAAAAGCCTTTCGATCCAGGGGACCTGAAGGCATTGGTCGCCGAATTCCGGGTGAGGCTTGCCGCAGAGGTGAAGCGGGCGTTCACGCAGGCCTGGCCGCCCGAAGACGCGATGGTCGTGACGGAAGCGCGGCTGGCCGAGATGATCGACGAGCTTGCGCCACAGCTCGAATCGGTTCTGCGCCGGTTCAAGCGGCGGCTCGAGTGGGCGCGCGGCGAGCTGGCGAGGCTGTCCAGGGAGGAAAGCCGGAAGGGCGTGCTGGATCCGGAGGACCAGGCGCATCGCAAACGCTGTCAGCGGATCATCGAGCGGCTGAAGGGGCAGGCCAGACGGACGCGGGCCCAGGCCCAGGGGGGCGCGGACGATTCGGATACGATGGGTGCTCTCGCCCGTGAAGGGTTCCTGCCGGGCTACGGTCTCGAGGCCGGAAGCATCGTCGGAACGGCCGAACCGCCCCGGATGACGTACAGCCTGAGCGAGTTCGATCTTGCCCGTGCTCCCACGATGGCTCTGCGGGAATACGTTCCGGGAAATGCCATCTATGCCAACGGCTTTCGGTTCGTGCCGCGCCGGTTTCAGCTCCTTCCCGACGAAACCATGAAGTTCGAGATCGACGCGGAGCGGAAAGTCGTCGTCCAGATCGGGGCAGCGCAGACGGCGCCGCTTTCCCAGCGCGAGATCCGCGCGGTTCCCGTCTGTGACGCGATTCTTCCATCGCAGTCGCAGATATCGGATGACGAGGAGTTCCGGTTCCAGATGGCGGTATCGGTGTTTGCGATGGAGCGCGGATTCCATCGGGGCGGAACGGCCCTGAAATGGGGGGAACTCGATCTGCGCCTGCGGCGCAGCGTGCAGGTGCGGCTCGTCAATGTCGGCCCGAGAAGCGAAGTCGAGGATGGAAATCTCGGATATCCGGTCTGCCTGGCCTGCGGGCAGTCACACTCCCCCTTCGCCTCTGACAAATCGCGCCAGGACTTCGATCAGAAGCATCTCGACCGATGCGGGCACAAGATTCAGCCGACGGGGTTTTTCGCCGACGTCGAGGTGGATGCTCTCGGCCTGCATGATATCGAAGACCAGACCATGGGTTTCAGCTTCATGGAAGCGATGCGCATGGGAGCGGCGCGCGTGCTCGACATGGAGATCGAGGACTTGCAACTCCTTGCCATTGGCCGGCCCGGGGAAAACCGCCTGGATATCCTGATGTATGATCCGATGCCGGGCGGTTCGGGCCTGCTCGACCAGCTCGTGAGCCGGTGGCAGGAGGTGCGCCTGGCGGCGCTCGAAATCGTCGAAAACTGCCCGGGCGCATGCGAACGCGCCTGCATCGACTGTCTGCAGACATACAGGAACCGTTTCTATCACGAGCATCTCGACCGGAAGAAGGCAGGGGAGGTGCTTGCGCGTTCGGAGAGCGCCCTTATCGAGGCTCATCCGATTCCCGAAAAACTTCCGAAAACCACGACGACGACGGGACAGCCCCAGACGCCCATCGAGACCAGGTTCAAACGGTTTCTGGAGGAGGCCGGGCTTCCGATGCCGATCGCCCAGAAGACCATCGAGATTACCCCGGGAATGCCGACGATACCGGACTTTTATTACGAGGGTGACGATGCCGACGAGCCCGGTATCTGCATGTATCTGGACGGCATGGCGGCCCACATTCACGGGAACCCCGAAACGGCCGAGAAAGACCGGTTCCTGCGCGATCAGCTTCGTTCCAGGGGATACGAGGTCGTCGAAGTCCGGTCGTATGAGCTGGATGACAAAGACGCCGTCGTCGCGGCCGTTTCACGGATAGCGAAGTATCTCGTCGGCAAGGAGAAACAACGGAAGCTTCGCGAGGAGACCGGCTGGTTCGAACGGGCGAGTGGCGGCAACTCGGTTCAGGTGGCGGTCGAGGAGGTTCAGCAGCCCGAGGAACGCCGGTTCAGGTTCATCAGGGTCGATGCTCCGGCGGTCGATACCGTTCCGATCTTCGACCTGCGCATCGCCGCCGGGGCGTTTTCGGAACACCAGAGCCCCGAACCCGAAGGGTATGCGAAGCTCGAGGGCCTGGCGCCGCGCGAGTCCTATTTCATTGCCCGGGTTATCGGCGACTCGATGGATGAGATCGTTCCCGACGGCGCCTGGTGCCTGTGGGAGCGGATCGGTTTACCCGGCGTCGGTGCCCCCACCAGCGGGCAGAATCTCGTCGTGCGGCGCCCCGACGGCGATGACCCCGAACTCGGGCGGTTCACCTTCAAGCGTCTTGCCAAGGATCGAAACGGCAGATACCTCATGCCCCTGAGTTCCAACCCCGCTCATCAGACGATCCGTTTCGGCCCCGAAGATCGCATCGAAACCTTTGCCCGACTCAAACACGTCGTGGTCGAGAATGAATAAATAATTGCAAGAATATAAAAGGTGCTGGGCGAGCCTGCATAAGGACTTTCGAAGGAGAAAACATGCCGTTTCAGAAATGTTGTTCGATCTGGAAAAATGATGAGCAAAGATTTTCCCTGGGGCGAGGAATATGATGATGAGGAACAATGCGCCCAGGACCCGCGAATGGCGTGGGCACTCTGTCGATCCTGAACTTTCGGACGAGTGGCTGGAAACGTGCAGCTCCTTTCCCAATTGGCGGTTGATAAACATTTGTGCAGGCCATTATTCTCCAGATGGTCGCAGATCGTCCCAATTTCCTCATGTCTACTTCCGGTGGAAATCGGAATTTTCCAGGAAACCGATGGAAAACTTCTCGATCATTCTTGATGCATTTCAGAGGTGTTTACGTAACGTATTTGCAGGTGATGATTCTCGAATTGCTTTGGAAGCCACGACAAGGATTCATATCCGCTCAGGTATTGCTACGACCTTGTCTCTGCGCATTGATTCGAGAACTCCCAGAAGCTCCACTGAGTCCAATTCACTCGATCGGAAGTGGTTCAATGAAATCATCGAAAAAATGAAGCGGTTCGAACGTGAAACGACTTCGATAATGGATAAATTCTTTACAGATTGACGGTCCAGTGCGACGATGTATCAGTTGCTACAACGAAAAGGAGTATCTCCATGAAGAAGCGGATCGGGGTCTGGGTGGACCGGCGGAGGGCCGTCATCGTGACGGTCGGGCAGGGGGAGGAACAGGTGCAGGTCGTCACCTCGCCGCTCGAGGGGACCGGCACGACGAAAGGCCGCTCCCAGCATGGACAGCACGATATCGTGCCCGACGCGGTGCAGTTGAACCAGGAAACTCTATATCTGAAGAAATATTATACCGACATCGTCGAGTTGGTGAAAGGCGCCGATTATCTGGTGCTCATGGGGCCGGGCGAGGCTCGGGTGGAGCTGCGCAACGCGCTCGAACAGCGGTCGCTCGGCTACAAGATCCTCGAGGTGAAGCCGGCCGACAAGATGACCGACCGCGAGGCGATGCTCGCCGTGCGCGACTACTACGCCGGTCACCAGTTGCCCTGACCCGGCAACCTAATGCGGATTTTCTAAAATATCATGATGTCTATGTAGGGGCGGGTCTCAGACCCTGATTCTTACCCACATCTCTTCGTCATCCAATCTATGGCTGGTTTTCAAAGGTATCAAACCTCGAAAACCAGCCATTGTACTGTTTCCCAGTTTCCGCTACGCTTGATCTCATGAGAGAAACAATTACACCTGCAATCATTTCGGAATGTGCAAGTCTTGCGAACAGCATGGCCATTGAAAACTTCGCCCGTCTCGGCCACTATGATTCTCGAGTTGTCCTGAGAACGGTTCGGGTTGCTGCATCGATATTTTCCAGCCCGAATACGAGGTTTTCACAAGTGTTCAAAACCGAAGCCGAGAGAAAAGCTGGTTATCGCCTTATCGAAAAGGAAACTCTGGCCCCCCGTGACCTGATTTCATCGGCGGTTGATGCTTCATCGAATCGCATTCGCGATCTTGGAATGAAGATGGTTCTCATTCCGCAAGATACCTCGACATTTACTGCCAATTATTCGTCTCACATAGAGGGCTTGGGGTGTGTCGGTTGTGAGAAGAGTTCAGGTTTCTTCTTTCATAGTGCGCTCGGGCTCACGCAGGCCGGGACTCCAATTGGTTTGCTGGGCATGAAAATATTTACCAGGCCAAAACATCCCCAAAAATCCAGAAATGCCTGGAAGACCCTCCCCATCAAAGAAAAGGAGAGTTATCGCTGGCAGGAAATGGCTCGCGAGGTTGTGGAAATTTTGCCTAGAGATGTCGAGCCAGTCTTTATTTCCGACCGCGAATCGGATATTCACGAATACTTTCAGGAACTTTTTGATCTCAATGCCAGATTCGTGGTTCGTCATTCTCATAATCGGCGAACTATTGATGAAAACGGCGAACTGGAAACTATTCGAGAGCGTCTTTCATCAGCTCCTATCAGTGGCCATGGCCAATTTTCGATTCCGAAGTCTGGCTCTCGTAAACCGCGAACTGTATTCGTGTCATTGCAATGGGAACGAATTGAGTTTCATCTGCACAAAAGTGGCCTTGCCATCCACAGAAATCGACGGCCAATCGCACTTACTGCAGTGCGTATCTATGAGAATGCGCCCCCTGCCGGAGAAAAGGGAATTGATTGGATTCTTTACACCGACCTTCCTATTCAGAGCGCTATCGATGCGCTCGAAGTTCTACGAATTTATACATGCCGCTGGAGGATAGAGGATTTTCATTTGACCCTGAAGTCAGGAATGCGCATTGAACAAAACCGTCTCGAGAAAGCTGAAAACATTCAGAGATTGCTCGCCCTTGCAGCTCCAATGGCTGTAAAAATCATGGAAATACTGTATCGAAGCCGTAATGATCCCTTGGAAGCTGATTTCGGTTATTTAAAATGGCCCACTTTGACTGTCTGATTTGGCCCACCCTGCTCAGGGAGGCTACCCTTCGGAAAAAGTTCCCCGGAGGCAGCCATGAACAGGAGAATCAAAGTGGAGTTATTCGAGCAGATACGGCGTGAATACGAGCATGGCATCGGAACGATCAATGGAGTTGCCCGGAAGTTCGGCGTTCATCGGCGACTTGTGCGGCAGGCTATCGTGTCGGCAGTCCCTCCAGAGCGAAAAGTTCCGGATCGTGCCAAGCCCAAGCTATCTCAGGTGGTGGATTTCATCGATGAGATTCTCGAGAAGGACAAAACCGTCCGCCGAAAACAGCGCCATACAGCGCATCGCATATGGCAGCGTATACTTCAGGAGCAAGGAACTGTCATCTCCGAATCGGTTGTTCGGGTCTACGTTCGGTCGCGGAAGTTGGAAATGGGGCTTATGGGGCATCAAGTGATGATCCCTCAAGTCTATGGCCCCGCCCAGGAGGCTCAGGTAGACTGGTTCGAAGCCGACGTGCGCATACGTGGGTTCCTGATCAGAATTCAGTTGTTCTGCATGCGAAGCATGTATTCGGGTGGAGCCTTCCATCGGGCCTATCTGCGAGCGACTCAGCAGGCATTTCTCGAAGCGCACGAATTGGCCTTCCAGCATTTCGGTGGTGTTTTCAGAGAAATCCGGTATGACAATCTTTCCAGCGCAGTGAAAAAGATCTTCCGAGGCCGACAGCGTGAGGAAACGAATCGTTTCATTGCTTTCCGGTCTCACTGGGGTTTCCAATCAGACTTTTGCACTCCGGGCGAGGGCCATGAGAAGGGCGGGGTCGAAGGTGAAGGCGGTTATCTTCGGCGCAATTACCTTGTGCCGATTCCTGACGTGGAAAGCCTGGAGGCTGTAAACGACCTGCTGGTAGAGGCTAGCCGAAAGGAGGAAGACCGTCGAATCGGAGATCGTCCAGAAAAGGTCGGTCCTCTGATGCTAGCAGAACGCCCGCACCTGCTTCCTCTTTCCCCGGAAGGATTTGACCTGACGGAAGTGAGCCAGCCCATCATCGATGGCTTTGGCTGCGCCACGGTAAAGGGAAATCGGTATTCCACGCCGCTCCTGCCAAAGATGCAGGTTACAGCTCGTATAACGGCCGCAGTGGTGGAGATTCATCTTGGAGGCCGTGTCGTCGCCCGCCATGATCGCCGATACGAACACGGGCTCATGATCCTGAATCTGGAACATTACCTGGACGTGCTGGACCGGAAACCGGGCGCCCTGCCGGGATCGCGAAGCTTGGCTCAATATCGAGAAGCAGGGCTCTGGCCGGAGTCTTATGATATATGGCTGGCTATACAGCAAGAGCGCTTCGGATTCAGTGAAGGAACACGGAAGATGATCGAGATCATCCGTCAGGTGCCAGTATACGGTAGCGCCGGGGTTCGGAACGCTGTGGAGCAGGCGTTGAATCTGGGAAGTCGTGACACGGCGACCGTCCT
>JAKQOH010000027.1 GCA_029565415.1 Candidatus Rifleibacteriota bacterium
GGTTTCCAGGCGATACCGGGCTGACAGCTTGGGGTTGGTGAACGAGGGGTAATAGGCCTCGAGGCCCGTGACAAACTCGGTCTGGCCGGCGTTGTCCTCGTGGAGCCGCACGCCGATCTCGGCCGTCGAGTTCAGCTTCGAGCGCACCGCTTCGAGATTCTCCCGGAGGGCATCGCTCAGCGGATACAACTGGGTCAGCCGGTCGAAGATCGCCTTCGTCTGGCCGAACTTGCCCTGGCGCAGGAACACCATGGCCAGGCCCTTGTTGGCGAGCATGTTCTCCGGCTGGATCTGAAGGGCCTGTTCGAAATACAACTGGGCTTCCTCGAGGCGGCTCTGTTCGAGCCGCAGGTTGCCCATCTCGACGAGGGCGTCGAACTTGTGCACCGGCTGGGTGAGCCGCTCGAGCTGGATGTCGCGTTCGATGTTCTGGAGCTGCCGCAGCTCGTTGCTGAGCGTGTCCCCGTTCGCCTCTTCCGGAACGATCAGATCGAACGGCTGCGCCGCGACGGGGGAGGCGAGGAAGCCGCCCAGCCAGAGAACCAGCAGGGCGACGGCGCGCAGAACGGCACCGGATCGGGGAAACAGCTTGTTTCCGCGCCGGCCGTGGATTGGCAGGGTGATGACAGGACGAGACATCACCCCCTGTATCGGCAGGTTGTGAGGAAATGCTCAGGGATACGGAAATTCCGGGGAAAGAAAAACGCCTCCCGGCGAACCGGAAGGCGTTCTGGAGAACGGTCGGATCAGTTGCCGGCGGCAGGAGCCTCGGGGGCCGGAGTGGCGGCTGGGGCGGCCGGGGCTTCCGGGGCCTTCTCGTCGGCGGCCGGGGCGGCCTTCATGCGGTCCTCGATCTTCTTGCGGACTTCGTCGAGCTTGGCCTTCGGGACGCTGAGGGTGATCTTGGCGGCGGTCTCGGCCTGCTCGACCTTGATCATGTTCAGGATCTCGGCGGCTTCGGGGGTCTGGCCGGCGAGCATCTTGACCATAGCGAGGAAGCCATTCAGGGAGGTCATGACGGCATCCATGTTTTCCTTCTTGTCGACTTCGCCGGTGAAGTTGAAGGTCAGGTCGGCGTCATAGTTGAAGGAGAAGAACAGGGAGTTGACGGCGGCGAGGGGGGCGGCCTGCGGGTTGGCCTTCGCCTGGTCCTTGAGGGCCTGCGGGATCATGCCGACGCCCCAGAGGGTGGCGGCGGTGTCGACCTTCTTGAGAAGGCTGCCGATGGCGGCATTGGCGGAGACGTTCTTGCCCTTCTGGCCCTTCACGTCGACGACCGACTTGATCGCCGGGGCGGTGCCGAGGACGATCGTGGTGTTGTCGAGGAACACGGCCATGCCGTCGGCTTCCTTCTTGGCCTTGACGGCGTCGAGGCCTTCATACTTCTCGATGGTGACGTCTTCGGCGGCCTTCTTGTCGGCCTTGATGGCTTCGAGGATTTTGGCGACTTCGAAGCTGCCGTCGATCAGGACGCCGGCGTCCTGCTTTTCGGCCTTCGGATCGGCCTTGGCGGCGGAGAAGACCACGATGTTCTTCAGGTGCTTGAAGGGATCGATGCCGGTCTTGGCGACGAACTCGTCAAAGGCCTTCTTCTGGTCGGCGGGCTGCTTGGACATGCCCTCGTCGATCTGCTTCTTGATCGCTTCGGTGGTGAACATCTTGCCCAGGTTCACGTTCAGCAGGAACGCGGTGTTCTCGGGAACAAGCTGCATCAGATCGCCAGCCATGGCGCTCATCGCGGTCGCGGCAAGCAGAAGGACGGTCACAAAGAAACGTTTGGTCAACATCGGTCGATCCCTTTCTCCTCTTGATTTCATCATGCGATCGTCGCCCTACGCGAACGCTCGGATGGCGGAATGATAGCCGCCGCCCGAAGGAAAGTCAAGTGCCGACGGTACCTTCGGGGAAGCGGCTTGCGCGGTTCAGCGCGCCATGGTAGCATGCTCCGGCTTCGCGCCCTGTGTTCCGCCCCGGAAGCGGCAGATCGCCGGAATCCCTTTTTGAATGCTGAAGAACGGATGACCATCATGTCAGACACGACGAGTCTCACCACCAACCTTCGCAGGCTGATCGACGAGATGCGCGCGACCGGCTTCTCGGAACTCGACCTGCAGGCACCCCGGCTGAAGGTCCGGATGATCCTGGGCCCGGCTGTCCAGCCGGCGGTCCCGGTCAGGGAGGCCGCGGCGGGCACGGAAGCCGGAGTGGCTGATGAAGCCGCGGCGATGCCCGTTTCCCGGCAGATCAAGGCGGAGCGGGTCGGGGTGTTTTCGTTCGGGCGGCAGCGGGTCGAAACCGGCGCCGCCGTCATCAAGGGCCAGACGCTCGGCCTCATCAAGGGCATCAGCATCCAGGACCAGGTCGTCGCGCCCGTCGCGGGCCGTCTGACGGCCGTTCTGGTCGAGGAAGGCCAGATCATCGACTTCGGTCGCCCCCTGTTCGAACTGCTTCCCGAGGCCTGATAGCGGGCCGCTCCACCCATCTTTTCCCGAGGAGCCTGCCAGATATGTTCGGTAAAATTCTCATCGCGAACCGCGGCGAGATCGCTGTTCGCGTCATCCGCACCTGCCGCCGTCTCGGCATCAAGACCGTCGCCGTATTCTCCGAGGTCGATCGCAACGCCCTCCATGTGCAGCTTGCCGACGAGGCCTACTGCATCGGGCCTGCCCGTCCCGACCTGTCGTATCTGAACATTCCGAACATTCTCTCTGTTGCTCATGCGACCCAATGCGAGGCGATCCATCCGGGATACGGATTCCTTTCCGAAAATCCCACGTTTGCCGAGATCGCGCAGAAGTGCGGCTTCGTCTTCATCGGTCCCGGCCACCGGGCGATGGAGCGGATGGGTCAGAAGTCCGTTGCGCGCGATCTGATGATCCGTTCCGGCGTGCCGGTCATGCCGGGCTCCACTGGCAGCGTCGAAGACCCTGAGGAAGGGCTCAGAATCGCCCACAAGGTCGGTTTCCCCGTGCTGGTCAAGGCATCGGCGGGCGGCGGCGGCCGCGGTATGCGTCTCGTCGAGACCGAGGACCGGTTCCGGACATTGTTCAGCACCGCCCAGGGCGAAGCCCAGTCGGCGTTCGGCGACGGCCGGGTCTACGTCGAGAAGTATCTGCGCAACCCACGCCATATCGAGGTGCAGATCATGGGCGATCATCACGGCAATGTCGTCGCCCTCGGGGAGCGCGAATGCTCGATCCAGCGCCGGCATCAGAAGCTGATCGAGGAGGCCCCGTCTCCGGCCGTGGATGCCGATCTGCGGCGCCGGTTGTGCGAGACCGCCGTCAAGGCCGCGAAAGCCATCGACTACGTCAATGCCGGCACGATCGAGTTCCTGCTGGATGCCGAAGGGAACTTCTTCTTCATGGAGATGAACACCCGGCTTCAGGTCGAGCACCCGGTCACCGAGCTTGTGACGGGGTATGACCTCGTCGAAGTGCAGCTCCGGGTCGCCTCGGGCGAGCCGCTGCCATTCCGGCAGGAAGACATCAAGCCGAACGGCTGGGCCATCGAGTGCCGCATCAACGCCGAGGATCCGGCCGGCAACTTCGCCCCCTGCCCGGGGACGATCGACCTGTACATCCCGGCGGGCGGTCCGTGGGTGCGGGTCGATTCGGCCGCCTACACCGGGTACGCCGTCAGTCCGAGCTACGATTCGATGGTCGCGAAGCTGATCGCCTGGGGCCCTGACCGGCTGACCGCGATCGACCGGATGCGCGCCGCGCTGCACGAGTTCCGGGTGGACGGCATCAAGACCACGATTCCGTTCCACCAGTGGGCGCTGTCGCACGAGGAGTTCCGCGAGGGGCGTCTCACGACCGGGTTTGTCGACAAGCACCAGGTTTCGATGATGGCGTATCTCCAGCCCCCGACCGACGAGGCCGGCGGTACCCAGAAGGAAAAGGCGGCTGCCGCGCATGGCAAAACTCCGGAGCGCAACGGCACGACCGGCGCCTGACGTTCGCCAGTCCAGCTTCGACGAGCTCGCCGCCGATGGGGCGGGGGAGCCCGGCGAAGAGGCTGTCGGACGGCCCGATGTCCTGTCCGTCGGCCAGCTCACGCGGCATATCAAGCGCGTGCTCGAGGAAGATACCCTCCTCGAAGGCGTCTGGGTGCAGGGCGAAGTTTCGAACCTGGTGAAGGCCGCTTCCGGCCACTGGTATTTTTCCCTGAAGGATGCCGAGGCCGTGATCCGGGCCGCTCTCTGGGCCGGAAACCGCCGCCGCATCCGGCACGAGTTCAAGAATGGCGATCTGATCGCGGCCTGCGGTTCGATCTCGGTGTACCCTCCGCGCGGCGAGTATCAGCTCAGCATCACGGACGTGCGGCCGGCCGGGCTCGGCGCGCTGTACGAGGCTTTCGAGAAACTCAAGGCGAAGCTCCAGGCCGAGGGGTTGTTCGACCCCGACCGGAAGAGGCCGCTGCCGTTCCTGCCGCGGGGCGTCGGGATCGTTACCTCACCGAAGGGTGCTGTCGTACAGGATATATATCGAGTGATACGCAGACGGTTTCCGAATATGCCACTGTATCTCGTTCCCGTGAAGGTGCAGGGGGAAGGAGCGGCCGCCGAGGTCGTCGCCGGCATCCGGCGTCTGGATGCGGATCCGCGGGTCGACGTCATCATCGTGGCCCGGGGCGGCGGCAGTCTCGAAGACCTGTGGACCTTCAACGAGGAGTCCGTCGCGCGTGCGATCGCTGAGGCCGAAACCCCGGTGATCTCGGCCGTCGGCCACGAAACCGATTTCACGATCGCCGATTTCGTCGCGGACCAGCGGGCGGCGACGCCCTCCGTCGCGGGCGAGCTTGCCGTGCCCGTGAAGGAGGAGCTGATCCGCAGCATCCGGGAGCGGCGCGACCGGCTCGGGCGGGCCCTGAAGAATCTGCTGGCGATGCTGGGTGAACGGCTGGCACGGGCGCGGGCCTGCCGGTTCCTGAGAAAGCCGTCGCTGCTCGTCGCCGAACGGCGGCTGCACCTTTCGAATGCCGTTCGGGAGCTCGAAGCCGCATGCACGGCATTCCGGAGCCGCTGTCGCCACGCGTGGGAGCTGCTCGCGGCACGGCTGAAGGCGCTGGATCCGACCGCCGTACTCGGGCGTGGATACCTGCTCGCGACGGACGAGACCGGGGCTGTCGTGACGTCGGCGGCACGGCTGACGCAGGGCCAGAAGCTCCAGTTGAAGTTCTCCGACGGGCGCGTGCGCGTGGCCGTCGAACAGATCGACCGGGAGAGCCCGGGAGGCACGAAACGATGAAGAAACCCTATGATGCGAAGCAGCTCGGGGAGCTTGCTGCCCTGACGCCCGAGGCGGTCGCCGCCCTCTCCTACGAGGATGCGATGGAACGCCTGGAGCAGACCGTCGAGGCGCTTGAGCAGGAGGGCACGCCCCTCGAGCTCGGCCTGCGGCTGTACGAGGTCGGCACGCTGCTCGGCCGGCGATGCGGACAGGCGCTCGATGCCGCGGAAGCGCGGATGGTGCAGCTGCTCGGCAACGCCCAGGAGGCGGTCGAGTCGCCGTATGATCCCGACAAGGATGGCCGGCTGACGTGAACGCCGCCTCCGAATCAGAACGCAAGGATCTCGAGCGGCGCCTGCACGGCTGCCGCCTCCGGGTCGACGAAGCCCTGGAACGCTGGCTGCCGGCGGCCGGGGACGAGCCCGCGAAGCTTCACGAAGCAATGCGGTACAGCGTCTGCGCAGGCGGAAAACGCATCCGGCCTGCGCTCTGCCTGATCACGGCAGAAGGCTTCGGGGCTGCCGGGGATGGAATTCTGCGGGCTGCCTGCGCTCTCGAGCTGCTGCACACCTACTCGCTCATTCACGATGATCTCCCCGCGATGGATGACGACGATCTCCGCCGCGGCCGGCCGACGAACCACAAGGTGTTCGGCGAGGGCATGGCGATCCTGGCCGGCGACGCGCTCCAGACGCTGGCATTCGAGTGGATGTCCGGCATCGGCCGCGACGGCTTGCCGGCCGATCGGGTTCTGGCAGCCGTCTTACGATTCGCCGAGGCGGCGGGCCACGCCGGCATGGTGGGCGGCCAGGTGCTCGACATCGAAGGCGAGCAGCGCAAGATCTCGCTCGACGAGCTGCGTCGCATCCATCGGCTGAAAACCGGTGCCCTCCTGGAAGTCTCGATCGGCATCGGCGGTATCCTGGGCGGTGCCAGGCCCGATGAGCTGGCCCTGCTCTCGGAATACGGCCACCAGATCGGCCTGCTGTTCCAGATCGTCGACGACATTCTCGATGTGGAGGGCGCCGCCGCGGATCTGGGAAAGACGCCCGGCAGCGACCTTCGTCTCGGCAAATCCACGTATCCCTCCCTCCTGGGCCTGGACGGCGCGAAACGGGAAGCCGCGCGGGCGCGCGACAACGCCGTCGCCGCATGCAGCAAGCTTCCGCGGCCGATTCCGGAGCTGCCGGCCCTGGCTGACTGGCTTCTGGCGCGTAACCGCTGAACCGAAAGGCAGATCATGAACCCCGTTCTCTACCCCGTGGTCGTTGCAGGCGGCTCGGGAACCCGCATGAAAAGCGAAACTCCGAAGCAGTTTCTCCGGCTCGGCTCAAAGCCGGTTCTTCAGTGGAGTCTGGAGTGCTTCGACGTCGTTCCCGAGACGGCCGAACTCACGATCGTCCTCCCGGAAGCCTGGATCGAAGAGGGGCGCCGTCTTCTCGCCGGCTGGTCTCCAAAACATCCCGTGAAATATATTATCGGTGGCGCGAGGCGGCAGGATTCGGTCGAGGCAGGCGTTTCGAGCATTTCTGACGATGACGGCTGGGTCGCCGTTCACGACGGGGCCCGGCCCGCGATCACCCCGGATCTGGTCCGCGAATGTTTTCACCTCGCGCTCGAAAAGGGCAACGCCTCGTGCGCCCTGCCGGCCTCTGACACGCTGGTCGAGTGCAGCAACGGCGTCGTGACGGGAACCATCGACCGGGGCCGCGTCTACGCGATGCAGACCCCGCAGATCTTCCCCGTGAAGCTTCTTTGCCAGGCTCTGAAGCTTGCGCGCACCCAGGGCATCGAGGGCACCGACGAGGCCGGCCTCGTCCGGCGGCTGGGCGTTCCCGTCTACCTGGCCCCGGGCTCGCCGCTCAACCTCAAGGTCACCCGGCCCGACGATTTGCGCCTCCTCGCCTCCGTCCTGGGCTGACCCTCCATTGACGGGCGGGGCGGGCTGCTGCTAGACTGGGCGGGTGACGAGGAGTTCCCAACCATGAAACGAACCCTGATCGTTCAGGCGCCCGCGAAGATCAACGTCGGGCTGTGGGTGAAGGGCAAGCGTGCCGACGGCTACCACGAGCTGGCCAGCCTGATGCAGACGATCGCGCTCTCGGATACGATCGCCATCCGCGAGACCAGGGAAGACGGGCTGCGCACCGAGTGCAACCATCCCGACGTGCCGACCGGCCCCGCGAATCTCGTTCACAAGGCCGCGACTCTGCTTCTCCAGCGGCTCGGCATCGCGCCCCGCCTGCTGATCCAGATCGAAAAACGCATTCCCGTTGCCGCGGGGCTCGCCGGCGGAAGCACCGATGCGGCGGCCGTCATGCTGGCCCTGACGCGGTTTTACGACTCGGCTCTGCCGCTCGTCGAGCTGATGGAGATGAGCCAGTCGATCGGCTCCGACGTGCCGTTCGTGATGCACGGCGGTCTGGCCCTCGCGACCGGCCGCGGCGAGAACCTGTCGTTTTACGAGGCGCCCAAGCCTCCCTACGTCGTCGTGATCGCCATTCCGAAGAACGTGCAGGTTTCGACGAAGTGGGCGTACGAGAACTACCAGCCGGGCGACAACACCCGGAAGGAAGAGCTGTTCAAAACCCTGTTGCCCGCCTACCGCGAGCGGAACATTCCGCTTCTGCGCAAGAACCTGTTCAACGATCTCGAATCCGTCACGCTGCATCGCCATCCCGAGGTTGCGCGGATCAAGGAAACCCTTGCCGCATCCGGCACCGGGGCGGTTCTCATGTCGGGAAGCGGCCCGTCGGTGTTCGGGCTGTTCGACGACCGGCGCGACGCGTTTGCCGCGGTATCCGCGCTCGATCCCGAGACGGTCGACGTGTTCGTCGAACACACCCAGCGGCTGCAGCCGCGCTGAGCCGGAGGCACCATCATGGCACGGAACCTCGCGATTCTCGGCTCGACCGGTTCGATCGGCAGGAACACGCTCGACGTTGTTCGGGCGCATCCGGACCGGCTTTCGGTCAAATCTCTCGCAGCCGGCAAACAATGGAAACGGCTTGCGGAGCAGGTGCGCGAGTTCCGGCCCAGGCTCGTGGCCGTCTACGAGCCCGAGGCCGCCGCACGGCTTCGGGACGAGATCCGCGGCATCGACGTCGCCGTCCGGGAAGGAATGCCGGGGCTGCTGGAAGCGGCTTCCCTGGCCGATGCGGATACGCTCGTCTCGGCCCTCGTCGGCTCGATCGGCCTGCGGCCGGTGATGGTCGCGATCGCCTCGGGAAAGACGATCTGCCTGGCGAACAAGGAAACCCTCGTCGTGGCGGGCGCTCTGGTGACGGCCGCGGCGCAGGAGAAAGGCGTGCCGATCATTCCCGTCGATTCGGAGCACTCGGCGATCTTTCAGTGCCTCGCCGACGGCAACCGCGATGCGAGCCAGATCCGGCGGCTGGTGCTGACCGCCTCGGGCGGCCCGTTCCGGCGGCTCGAAACCGAGCGACTTGCCGGCGTCACCCCGGGAGAGGCGCTTCGGCACCCGAACTGGGATATGGGCGGCAAGATCACGATCGACTCGGCAACGCTGATGAACAAAGGCCTCGAGGTGATCGAAGCCCGCTGGCTGTTCGGCATCGAGTTCGACCGGATCGAGGTGGTCGTCCACCCGCAGTCGATCATCCATTCGCTGGTCGAGTTCATCGACGGCTCGTTCCTGGGCCAGCTCGGCGCGCCCGACATGCGGCTGCCGATCCAGTATGCGCTCAGCTACCCCGACCGGTGGCAGGCGAGCGGGGACCGTCTCGACCTGCTGAAGCTCGGCTCGCTCACCTTCGAACCGCCCCGCCTGGCGGACTTCCCCTGTCTTGCCTATGCCTACGAGGCCGGCCGGCGCGGCGGCACGCTGCCCTGCGCGATGAATGCCGCGAACGAGGTTGCCGTCGCCGCCTTTCTGCAGGGCGATATCGGGTTCACCGACATCCCGGCCGTGATCCGGGCGGTCATGGACATGATGCCGTTCGAAGCCGCCCCGGACCTCGACGCCCTGCTCGCGCACGACGAACAGGCGCGGGGAATGGCTGCCGTCCGGATCGCCGAGCGGGCTGCCGCGCGGCAGAAAGGCGCCGAGGCCGCATGAGCACCGCAACGACGCCGCTCAGGATCGGTTTCGGCCACGACATCCACGCCCTCGTTCCCGACCGGGAACTCTGGCTGGGCGGGGTGCGCCTTCCCTTCGAGCTCGGCCTGAAAGGGCATTCGGATGCCGACGCGCTGCTGCACGCGGTGATGGATGCCCTGCTGGGCGCCGCCGCGCTTGGGGACATCGGCATGCTGTTTCCCGACACCGATCCGGCCTATCGCGGCATCTCCTCGATGTCGCTGCTCGGCCGGGTGATGGAGCGGATCTCCGCGGCCGGCTTCCGTGTCGTGAACATCGACACCATGATCCATTGCGAACGGCCGAAGATCGCCCCGCACCGCGACGCGATCCGCGATGCGCTCGCGGCCGGGCTCAAGATCGATCGGGCGCGGGTTTCCGTCAAGGCGGGAACCAACGAAGGCTTCGACGCCGTCGGCGAGCGCCGGGCCATCGCATGCAGGGCGGTTGTACTCCTCGAATCAACGGAGGAAGGGTGATTATGGCGGCAGAAAAGCAGGCTTCGCAGGTATTCCTCGGGATCGGGTATCTCTTCGTTGCGGCGATCATCCTGATCAATTACATCGGTCAGCGCAGTGACCCGCGCACCGCCGCCACCGGTTCGGGCACGGGCATCACCCAGCCGGCCGGGGCCGAGTCGGAGATGCTGCGCAAGCAGCTCGAGGAGGAGCGCAGCATCAATCGCGAGATGCGCAAGATGCTCGACGAGCTGCAGGCCTATGTCGGCAACGCCGCGCCGGGATCACAACGCTATGACGACGGCGGCCAGCCGCGACTCACCCCGATGGAGATCGAGCGGCTGGTGAAAGAGGGGTTCCCGATGGTTCCCGAAATCGCCCCGTTGTCCCGGAGTCGGACGAGCCCCTTCATCGTCGGGAAGAATCCCTTCGTTCCCTTCTACGGGATCGGGAAATCCTCCCAAACCATTTCCCGGGGCAGCTCGAAAGTCAGCATGATGCTGCGTGCGGATCCGGTTCTGCCCGTGGTCATGCAGGGTGCCTGGGCCCCGGTGAACGTGTTCGGCTCTCACTGACCGGGGAGAGCGGCCGGGGCGGACGGGCTGGCGGTTTTCCCGGCCCAGAGGCTTGATCTCAAGGTTGTGAAGTCTGACAGAAGATCGGCGTAAGCCCGGATCGGACGCGGGGTGTTCATTCCGGCCGAAGATCCGCAGATCTGGTGAAACTCCGCGATGCGCTTTTCGACGGCCCCATGGGCGGCGGCGAGATGCTGCGGCAGGGACGGCAGAAGGCGGCGGATCGTCGATGAGAAGCCGGCAAGGCGTTCCAACAGGGCTGTGCAGGAGGCGTTTTCCGGCAGGGAGGGGTTGAGGCCGAGGAGTTCCCATTCGGCTTCGAGAGCCGGGTCATACGCCTCGTTTCCGGTCGCGCGGGTTCCCATCAGGGTCATCTGCGTCGCGATCCCCTCGATCATGTCATGGGATGCCTGCGGTCGGCCGGAAACGAAATGCCTGCGCAGGTTGCCCAGCAGCTCGGATATCTGATCGATGCGGCTGATCCACCGGGGATCTTTGTCCCAGCGGGGGGGCGGGCTGGGGCGGTACCGGACGGTGAACTCCAGCCAGCCGGCCATGGCCGTCTCCATGAGCTTCCGGGCCGACTCCTCGTCATAGGCGGTGAGAGCCGAGGCCATCTTCTGAAGATCGCGGACCAGGACCAGAAGGGCGCCGGTGAACTCGTCTGCTGGATTCTGGCCCGTGATCAGCGTCAGGATCGTGTCATCGCAGGGAAGCGAAGGGCCCGGGAGCACGAGGTGGAGCGCCAGGACGGCTGCCGCGACGAAGCGGAGCCGGAACGGGGCTCGGGGTGGGAGACCCGTTTCGCGAGTCGGGAACGGTTTCATCGGGGTGTGGCTGTTTCCGTCGCCGGGGGGGGCATGTCGATGCTGGACTCGAAATTGGGCATCCGGACGCTTTCCGGGCGGATATCGAAGGCAGCGGTGGCGACGTCCTTGTAGATTTCCCCGTAGTCGAGGATCCAGGGGCGGCTGTCGTGTTTTTCGAAGTAACTCAGAAGACTGATCGTCGGCCGGAACATCACGTCGAACACGATGGTCGGGCTGACGGAGAACCGGTTCAGATAGACCATGCGGCCCGAGCGGTCGTGGACGCGAAACGTCGCGGTGACTTTCTCGCGCAGGACCGTCCGGATGATTGCTATATCAAAAAAGATAAAATCGAGCAGGCTGATGCGGTCGCCGGTGCAGGAAGCGACGTGGACCGTCAGAACGAGGGGTGTCGATGCCGACGATGCGCGAGCGGCCGGATCGTCATCGGATATCATGCCGGCCGGGAGAGAAAAAACGGAAGAGGCGGGCCATGTCTGCTCGAGCGCGTTCAAGACGCGGGCGATCTGCCCTTCGGTGGCCGGGGCGTCGGACGCGCCCCAGGTGACCCCGGCGAGGGTGATGCCGGTGGGTCGGACCGAATCCGAGGCGAGCCGGTCGGCGAGATCCTTCCTGAACTGCAGGCATGCCTCGCCGAGGCCGTGGCCGCCCTGGTCCTGCAGGTCTTCCGTGGCGCTGGCGAAGGGAATCCATTCGTGGAGGAAGTTCAGACAGGCCCAGGCCGGCGTGCCGGCGGTCATCAGCGTGATCGTCAGGATCAGGAGGGCGGTGAGGCGGGAAGTGGCGGGCCGGATGTTCACGGGTGCGTCCCCCTTTTTTCTTCATTCTACCCTGCTTTTGTGGCCGCAACCAAGGGGATGGGATGTAAAAAAACGGGGTAAAAATTTTTTGCTCCTGACGAACTTCTTCACCTCCTGTAGAATGGAACGGATGGGCGCCCGGATGCCAGGCAAGGGAGTTTCCACGCCTCTGCGTGCAGGGAGCCCCTCTCGTCTGAAAATTGCATGAGATACAACGAAGATGTGTGGAGGATGACGATGAGACGTTGGTCGTATGCCCTGTTGCTGCTGATTCTGGCGCTGGGGGTTCCGGCGCAGGGGCAGCAGGTGAAGTTCATCGACACCCGGCTGTTGTTGCTGGCCCATCCCCTGTTCCGACAGTTTTCGGCCGATACCGGTCGCTTTGCCGGCACCCCATCCGAACCCGTGTCCGACGGCGAAGAAGGGATCAGGCGGGTGCAGGCGGAACTCGAGGCGAAGCGGCAGGAGCAAGCGGCGTTGCCGGCGGCGTGGGCGAAACGGTTTTCCGCGAAGCTGTCCAGGGAAGAGCGGACGGCGGCGGAGGAGGCGTTTCTTGCCGAGCAGCGCAAACTGCAGGACCGGATCAAGGTTCTCGAAGAGCGGCTTGTCCAGCTTCGGGGTGTGCATGGCCGGCCTGGCCTGACGAGCAACGTGTCGATGGTCGGGCAGGCGAAAACGATCGCGAACGATCTGCGGGCGGTGATCAGCCGGCTGCGATCGGGTTCTGGTGGGGCGGTCATCGACATCTCCCCGCTGCTGCCGGATCGCCCGGCCGCCCCGGACACGCGGATCGTCTACACGAATCTGAACTTCCAGCTCTGGCGCGGACCCTTCCAGGCTGACGACAAAACGGTCGCCTGGCTGGAGCACGCGAAGCGGTTTCTCGGCACCTGGCATCAACCGCTGCTTCCCGTCGTGTATGGGGGCGCCGATGCCCGTCTCGAGGCCGTCAAGCATCTCGAACAGATCACCGGAGGAAAGTGAATCATGACGGCTAGTAGTATCGTGAAGTATATATATCGTATTGTGTTTCTGTTCGTGGCTGTTCTCGTTTCCGCATCGGGTGCGGGCGCGGCCGAGGGCGGGTGGGCGAGCGTCGATGTCCGGCTTTTGCTGGCGCTCCATCCGTCGATGGCCTCGTTCGATTATTCGCACGACCGGTTTTTCCGGGGCAATGCCCCGTCCGGTGATGCCGCGGCTCTGGGGCAGGCGCTCCAGGCGGCCTGGGAGAAAGCCCAGCCGAAGCTGCGCGAGCTGGGGGTGAGGCGTGAGAAGCTGAACCAGAGCAAGTTCGAAATCCTGCAGCGCCGTGAGGAGACGATGAGGAACCTGCTCGAGAAAGAGGCGACCCAGCCCGGCCAGGTTCGCGACCGCGAAAAGCAGATCGGGGAATACGAGGATCGGTATACCCGGGCGATGGCCGAGTGCGATGCGCAGCTTGCCCGCCTGGAAAAGGAGTTCGAGCAGGCCCAGGAAGAAGCCTATACGCCGGTCTATCTGACGAAGGACGAGACGGCCCGGCAGATCGCCTCGATCAAGCAGGAGATCGAGGCGCTCATTGCCCAGACGGCCCAGGAGAACAGGATCGGGGTTGTACTGGACACGTCGTTCGGCCGCGGTTCCCTGGAAAAAAACCAGGAAACCGTGACGGTTCCGCAGTATCCCGAGCCGTCAGATACGCTCGCGTCGAGGCTGTTTCACACCTTCTCGAACTGGGCGCCGCCTCCGGTGCCGGAAACGACGGTTCCCGGCCCGAACGGTCAGCCGATTCCGGCCCGGGAGCACGTGGCCTTCGCGGCGAGCCAGAACATGATCCAGACGCTCGAGCGGTATCTGGAGTTCCGGCCGTATCTGACAAAAACGGCTGCGAACTTCAGTTCCGGCAACATTTTCCTCGGCGGCGGAACGGATCTGACCGCGACCGTCGCGCGGAAAATCTTCTCGCGGTACCGCGTTCCGCCGGAAATCCAGAACAGTTTCCAGGTGTTGATCCAGAAGTATGCTCAGTTCGACAAAACGTCGGGAATGTAAGTGATGCTCCGGGTGCGAAGGGAGGATCCTATGGACAGATCATGGCTGCGGGTGTTGACGATCCTGGTGCTGCTTGCCCTCGTTGCCGTTCCGGCCGAGGCTCTGCATCCGTATTACGAGCAGAACGGCGACTGTTATGTCCTGATCTGCGACGGCCCGTATCGCGGGGTGTATGCCCTCAACAACCTGTCCGGAGGCTCTGTCCAGAAACTCTGGAACCTCAAGGATACCGCGAGCCGGGACCTGGATGCCTACGGGATCGCCGCCGCCCAGAGCTGGGACGGTCGCGCCTCCCAGAAGCGGCTGTATGTCTTTGCGGGTATCGATACCGGCTGGGCTCCCTGGTCGGGCATGATTTCCCGGAAAGTCATTGTCTGGCCGGATCCGTCGGGCCGGTATACGACGCCCGTCGACCGGATCATCCATCGGTATCACTCTCCCGGACGGCCGGGAGACAGCCCGACGGGCCGCGGCAACCACTGCGCCAGTGACTACTGCCGCTCCCTGCCGAACATCTTCGGCGGAACCTGTTACCCGTGCAGTATCATTCCGGCACCGACTCCCGGGAAGCCCGGCTACTACGATGTTCCCGCGGGCAGGTGGTTCCATTGTCTCGACCATCCGGTCTGGAGTCCCTACACGTATGGCTGGGGCTCGGGCGGTGGCGGCGGCTGGGTCCATTATGTCTGCCGGGAGAACGTGCTCGCGAAGTTCCGTGACATCAAGCTCCACATGCTGAATCGCAACACCGGCGGGATCGACCCGAGTCCGTATCCCACCAATGTGGCGAACGTGAAGACCGGCGAGAAATCCACGATCGACCAGCGCGGCGAGTGCGTGGACGGGTGTATTCGCGCTGTCGACGGATTGACCGGCCCGTCCGGCGAGATTCCCTATCTCGACTGTGCCTATTCCAGCATCGGGAAAACCTATCTCTACCGGCGTGAGCCTCTGAAGACCGAATACTCGTTGCTCGGCATGGACGGTAACACGACGATCGTTGGCGATCCCAGCAACCTGACGACGACCTCGATCGGGGTGAGCTCGAAGAACATGTCGGGAGATTTTGTCTACGCCGTCGGAACCAGCGTCATCAACTCATGGCTTCGCGCAGCCGGCGCGCCCTACTCGATCGCGACCCTCACGGATTTCGCCGTCTCCGACCAGTGGTGGCAGACGGGCGGTATCGCCTACGTCTACGACAAGACGCAGCGCACGGTATACAAGTTCGTTCGAAACGATCTCCTCGGCACGACGCCGATTCCCGAGCAGATCAACGTGGGCCTTGACGGGATCCTGCCGGACTCGATCGGCGCCGACGGATTCGGCCACCTGTATCTGATGAAGACGCGCAAGGATCCTACGAACATCAGCGCCTGGACGCCCCTGGACGCGTATCGATACGAGCTGTATTTCACCGATTTTGCCGGCAACCGGTACGGACGGGCCTATTTCCGGCAGGGGGTGTACAAGACCGTTTCAAAACGCAACTACTACACCCGGGTGACGGCGCCCATCGCAGGCGACATCGTGCTCGGCTACAACCAGTTTTTCCGAGACTTCGTCGTACGGCCCGGGATGAATTTCGACAACCGGGGAAACTGGATCTGGTCCAGTGGGTATACCCAGAGCGGCCCGACGGTCCAAACGGATTATCGGGTTGAGATCGCGGTCATCAACAGCGCGACCCCGCCCCAGGTCGAAGGCGACCGGAACGGCGTCTGCGACGTTCGCGGCCCGCTTCTGTTCAGCGCTGGGTCCGGCGATTTCACGGCCGCTGCCCCGGAAGCCGACGGCCGGTACCGCGACGACAACGTCTACTTCTTCGAGGTCGAGAATTTCCCCCGGTTCGACACCAACGACGTCAACACCTGGTCGGGCGATGATGTCGACCATGACGGCCGGCGCGGCCAGTTCGTCTCGACCATCAAAAAATCCTCCATCAAATATTACTGGAAGGTCATCCAGACCAAGGACCGCAGCGGCGGGACGGTCAACAACACCATTCTCGATCAGGAAGCCCGGCTGACGCCGGGAAGCTACCGGTATTCTGCCTCGCTCAGCGCCGGCGAGTACCGGATCGGCGTCAAGACGGTGTTCCAGTTCTACGATTACGACCGCCTCGCCCCCGGATCCCTCGCCCAGGACAAAGAGTCGGTCATCAGCGGGCTGCGAACGGCCGTCGGCGAAGATTCCGGCGGCTACTCCTGGGTCACCTTCACCATCAAGGGCGTCGATCCGAATCCGACCGGCACGGGCGGCGGCATCATCATGAGCGGGAAGCCCGCCGGCGGCGGCACCTACACCTACAAGCCGGCAAGTTCCGACACCTTCCCCGCCCCGCTCACCCGGCCGAAATACGTGATCCCGGAGCAGGAAACGCCCACCTGGAGCTTCAAACTGCGCGATCTCATGAGCAATCGGGCCATCAATCCCCCCGAGGGGCGGCTCACGGTCATGAACAACCCCCGTCCGCCGATCCCGGCCGGCATTGCCCGCATCGTGCCGAACAGCAACGTCTGGACCCCGGCCGACCAGCCGGCCCAGTATACCTGGAGCTCGCTGCTGAAGCGGGGTTCGGAGACCGTGATCGACGTTTCGATCACGACCGACCGACCCGACCTCACCCCCGCCGAAGTGAAGCGTCTGTTCCCCGTTCCCTCTCAGCCGCAGCAGTACACGCTGTCGGTCACCGCGCGCCGGACCGGAACCGTGCTGGCCTATTTCCCGACGCCGGTCGTGTATCCCGACGGCACGATCGGGACGGACTGGGGACTTCCGCAGGACTACCCGATCATCATCCAGATGACGGCTGTCTGTGACGTGATCGTCAAGGATCAGACCGGTCCCCGGGTCACGTTCAATGATCCGCTCAGAGGCGGAGCCACCGTTCCCGGCGCGTTCGTGAACCGGGACACCCTGTATGGAACCACCGGGGAGCCGATCGCCACTCCCGACAGCCCGCCGGTTGCCCAGCCCGCCAGCCTGATTTTCGTCGTGGCGGACAACAACCCGATGGGAAACGATCCCACGAATGTCACGTTCGCGGATCCGTTCCACAACAATCCGCTGGTCAACGATCTGACCGTCCAGCATACGTATAACGCTCGCTATGCAGAGTTCTACTACCCGACCGTGCCCGTCAGAACGAGCATTTCTTCGTCCTATTACCGCTCGAATCCCGTTCAGAACAACAACACCAATGCCGCCTACAAGCTGCAGCAGCAGGATCTCGTGGAGGCGAACTTCGGCACGGGGGATCTGAGCTGGCTGCCCCGGACGAACTACCATCGTGCCTTCTCATACCGGATGTACAAGATCGCCCTGACGGATCTGGTCCACTTCTCGGACCAGGGAGCGCCGCTGAAACACGATCTGGCCAACAATGTGAGTTCCTATCGGAATCTCGTCTACGGTCTCGTCGCGAAGGATGCCTCGCCGGCAGGGTTGAGTTCGTCGAATCCGAACGAGTATCTGGGCCGTGGCGAGATCGTGATCCGGGACAACGACCGTCCGAACGCGTTCATCCAGGCCCAGGATCTCAAGCATGAAGGGGTCGTGCACGTCGTTCCCTCGAACCTGTCCGCCGCACTTCTGGGCCAGTGGCTCCGGATCTCCACCCCGCCGACCTCCGATGCGACCAGAAATGGTTTGCAGAGCTGGACGGGCACCAATATCGGCAGTATCGACACGGGCAGGAAAGTGAGCTTCACCCTGCCGGTTTCGACCGTTCTCACGACACCGAAAGCCGAGTTCGAGATCGACGTTCCGGTCTTCTTCCACCCGATCCACAACGACAACATGGGCCAGACCACCGTCAACACCTTCTCCCTCCTGGATCTCGACGGGGTGAGCGTTCTCGACAACCGACCCACCGGCGAAGACATCCGCTACCTGTTCCGGAGACCGACGACGGCCACGGCAAAATACCGCGTGCGCCTGCGGGTTTCCGACAATGCCCGCGGCTGGCCTTCCGACCCGCGTCGGCCGTTTGACACCGCCGTGTCGAACGCCTCGACGCAGAACATGCGTGAGGTCGAGCTCGTTCTGGATGTATACTCGTCGAAACTCGATATCCGCGTGATCGACCGAACCAACCAGGGAAAATGATTCATGGCTTCCATCCGGCTCCGAAGCAGTAACCCCGGCGTGACGCTCCTGGAGATCATCTGCGCATTCCTGATCTTCACGATCGCCACGCTCGGGGCCTCGGGGCTCATCAGTTTCGGCCATCGCGGAACCCAGAAGGATTTTCGGATGGTCGTGGCCATGGACATCCTCTCGGACAGGATGAACCGTCTGATGCTGGTCTCGTATGCGAGCATGTCGGCGGCCATCACCGCTGAGCCGACGGTGCTCACCAATGATGGGTCGGCCGGTGCGGCGTTCTGGGGAGTTCCCTACGGGCTGGCCACCTACTCCCGGGCCGGCTCATTCAACGTGGATCTGACGCTTCGGCACCAGGCCGTGACGTTCGGCGTGCAGCCCTTCAACATCATGTCGTCCGTCGGGTATGCTTCCGGCACGCCGACCACGTTCGCCTTCGACTCGTTCGAACCCCAGTATTATATCTGCGACGGAACGGCCGGCCGGCCCTATCAGGTGATAAAATACATCGCGACGGTGAAATGGACCGAGCCGAACGGGGTTGCCCGATCGGTGCAGGCCGTCAGCTTCACCGTGAATCTCCAGGGAGCCTTCTGATGACGCCGTTTCGAAGACAGGCAAGGAATGCCGGCATGGCCATCGTGATCGTGCTGGTGTTCGCCTTCACCCTTCTCGTTCTTGGAAGCGCCTATCTGAAGACCTTCTCCACCACCAAACCGGTCAATCCCAAAATGCTGGAACGCCTCCAGGCCGACTGCTTCGCCCAGGGGATCTCGCAGATCGCCATGCTCAAGTTCAAGCGGTTCCCGGCCGACTTCTACCATGCCTATATTCACCACCGTGCCGGCCTGCGGAATATCCTGCCAACCCCTTTGGAACGGTTTTATGGCGCGGCGAACACCCCCTTGCAGGATTTCCGGCCCGGAGGGGCCAGCCTCGGCGATCCGGTCCCGGTGGCTACGTATTCGACATGGTATAATATGATTAGCTATCACGGCTACAACCGCGATGCTCTCGAGATCAACGTGGCGGTCCGGATCGGAGCGATCCAGCAAAATTATGTGTTCACGGTCGATGCCAGCCGGACGCGGCTGCTGTAGTTCCATGTTCAGAGGAAGAAGAATGGCGAAGGGAACGAACCGGCCGGGATTCACGCTGGCGGAGGTGCTCGTCGCCTGCGGGGTGCTGAGTCTTCTGCTGGCGGCCCTGTTCGGGGTGTTCCGGGGCGGCAGCGCCGGGTTCAAATCCGGACAATGGCAGATCCAGACCCAGAAGAAGGCCCAGCTGTTTCTCATCCAGCTCCGGGAGCTGCTCGAGAAAGCCAACAATGCCGAGTCCTACTTTTCCAACTCCACCCCGACCGTGAATGCGCTGCCGATCTATGCAAAGACGGGATTCCTGAACAGCGTCTCCGCGCTGTCCGGGGCCACCGGGCTGATGTATTTTTCCATCACGACCTCCTACAACTCGGCGAATCCGCTCATCGGCGCCCCGGAAACACGGGGAACCTGGGCCGGCGTTTCCCTCGCGGCCGTCAGAGGCAACGACGGCATCGGGTATAAACTGGTTCTCAAACGCTCCGGGGTCGACACGGATCACATCCTGTGCGGTCCCCCGTATGCGCAGGCGCTGGCCGGCCCGAATTTCACCGCGGAGCCGGCCAACAGGCGGGTGACCATCGAGCTGGAGGATGTGCAAAGCATCGGGTTCAACAACACCCAGCCGGGGACGGTCGAGGTCACGATCGTGCTGAGCCGCAATTTCGGCGGCGGCCGGGTTGCCTCGTTCCGTGAAACCGTCCGTGCGAAGCTGATGAACGTCGATCTCCGGCTGACGGCCGCCAGCTTCTGACCCCCCGCGTCCTGCGGGCCGGGTCTTTCCGGGCGGATCACGATCCGCCCCTACGGCACAGGTTCTGGTTCAACAATGTGTAGGGGCGCATCGCGATGCGCCTGGGTTGAAGATACGCCATCCGGTGGCGACCGGCCCACTTCCCGCATCCTGCGAAGAGGGTCCATGGATTCTTTCTGGAAGCATTCCAAGGGCTAAATCGTGTGTCGCAACATGCCGATAATCTTCTCAGAGAATAACCGACCTCGCTTTCAGGAGACAGACAACCATGAGGCAAACACTTCGGAACCTTGGTCTGCTGGCCGGTCTGCTGGCTATCGGAACCCCCCTGGCCGCCGAGCCCGTCGTGGGCGGCTACGTGCTTGACCGGCTGCCGGGCGGGAAACCCGTCGTCACCGACGGCAAGAGCGTCGTCCTTGCGCACGTGTTCAACCCTGACCAGAACACGATCCGGGCCGGCAGCTTCGACGTCGGCGTCGAAGTTCAGGGTCCGAAAGGCGTGAAGACCTTCGTGCTCCGGCCGAACGGCGACCTGGTCGGAGGGGCGATGAAGACGTTCCGGCTCCGCGTGCCTCTGAATGATGCCTCGAAGGCAGGCATGGTCCGGGTGTTCGCCCGCCTCGGCGGCCGGAAGATCTGGTCCGATGCTCTCGGAGGCGCGAACACCGCGACCCGGAAGCATGCCGACGGAACCGCCGTGACCACCCTGTTCACGGAAGCCCCGCCCGAACCGGCAGCCGGAACCCCGCCCACCGAAGTGCCCTTCGAGAACGATGTCGTTTCCGCCGCAAAGCCCCGGACGGCCCCGAAGCCGGCCGCGAAAACCGGCCTGACGCCCGCCACGGCTCCGGCCGTCACCGCGAAGCCGGCGAAACCGGCAGCTCCCGCCGTGGCTCCGGCAGCCGTTCAGGCGCCCGCCGCCACGACGGCCGCCAAGCCCCGGGTCATCAACCCGAACGAGTTCAAGACCCTTCGCACCATCGACGAGGAGCTGGTCATCTATGTCGTCAAGGCCGGTGACACCCTCCAGACGGTTGCCGAGCGGTATTACGGCAGTGCCGACCATGTCCGCACCATCGCCGATCTCAACTTCATCGAGGCGCGCGCGGCCGTGAAGCCCGGCGAGGAGATCATCGTCGACGTGCGACCCCTTTCCGGCAGCAAGACGGCCGCCGGCAAAAAAGAATCGGTGAAGGCCCCGGCCGCCCCGGCTGCCGTTTCCCCGAGCATCGCCGATGCCCAGGGAGGGCGCCGGTACACCGTCCAGGACGGCGACACGCTGGCGATCATCGCAAAGCGGTTCTACGGCAAGGCCACGAAGGCCGGCCTGCTGATGAAGGCGAACCCGGGTCTCAATCCGAAGAACCTCAAGATCGGAACCGAGCTGGTCATCCCTGCGGAAGCGGGTGACAAGGCATGATGACGAATACGACGACCGCGAAACGGGGGCCCGGCATGAAATCACCGCTTGTTCAGATCAACACCGTCGGCGAGTCCGGCATAGCCTTTCAGGTGAAGGGAAAGGCGTTCCAGGAAGGGTATCTGTTCCTCACGCCCGAGATGCACCGCCTGTTCCCGTTCAAGGAGGAGCTGAGCTCGATCCTGTTCGTCGACGAAGCCGAAGTCGTGCACTCCGCGATCTATCACAAGGGCCGCGGCTACATGGTCTGCCTCACCTTCGGTGAATGGTGGGAAAAGAGCGGCATGCGCGAAGGCGACCAGATCGGCATCGAGCTGATCAGCCTCGCCGAGCGCAAATACAAGCTTTCCCGCGTCATGCCCGAGTCGGCGCGCGCCGCTTCCGACGTCGACGCCGTCACCGTTTCGATGAAACCTGCCGCTGATCTGCCGATTCACTATACTCCCGGCAATCTCGAGGTGCTGCGCAAGCTGATCACAGGCGACTTCTCGCCGTATGCCGAGACCGGGCTGATCCTCCAGGGCGAAGAGATGAACGCCCGCACCGATGAGCAGGACCTGCTGTCCCTCAAGACCTGCTTCGGCGTCTCGGCCTACCAGCACCAACTGAACACGGTCCACAGCGTGCTGGGCCGGTACAACGGCCGCGCCCTGCTGGCCGACGAAGTCGGTCTCGGAAAAACGATCGAGGCCGGCCTGATCCTCAAGGAATACCTGCTGCGCGGCATGGTGCGCAAGGTGCTGATCCTGACCCCCGCCTCGCTGATCACCCAGTGGCAGCAGGAACTCAAGACGAAATTCGATCTCAGCTTCAAGAACCACAACGAGATCCCCGACTGGGAGCAGTCTGACCTCGTCATCGCCTCGCTCGACACCGCCAAGAGCCAGAAGAACCAGAAGTCTGTCCAGAAGGTCAACTACGACCTGCTGATCATCGACGAAGCGCATAAACTCAAGAACAAGAAGACCCAGAACTGGAAGTTCGTCAACTCGATCAAGACCAAGTACCTGCTGATGCTCACCGCGACGCCGATCCAGAACGACCTGATCGAACTGTTCAACCTGATCACGATTCTCAAGCCGGGCCATCTGTCGACCCTCCAGAAGTTCA
>JAKQOH010000045.1 GCA_029565415.1 Candidatus Rifleibacteriota bacterium
TTTCTGCAACATCTACCGGTTCTTCCGCGGCGACCGAGATATCGCCGAGAAGGAACTGAGTTCATTTCTCGCGACGAAACCCACCCCCGAACTCGCCGCTATCGCCGAAAAGTGGCTTGGAATCATCCGCAGCCAGCAAACCACGGAAAAAGACCTGATCATCACCTACCTCGCAGAGAAGAAACGCAAGCTGATCGAGCAAGAAAACGAAAAAGCAAAACAGGCCGTCGCGATAGGGCCCAAAGCACCGCCGGCCTCGGCACCAGTGAAAAGCATCGATTCTCATCCCGCTCCGGAGCAACCTTCCGTCATCGACGGGGGCCAGATTGGATCATATGTTCAGGGTGATGAGTTCAAGAAAAACCCGAGATTCGTTCGCGCCCTCGAGACGATCGGCGATTCAGACCCGAAAATCGCGGCTCTTGCAGCCTACCAACTCGGAACATTCCGGCGAACCACGCCTGAGGCGGTCCAGGGGCTCATCACGGCGATGAGTTCGAGCAACATGAACCTTAAAATCACGGCACTCGAGGCTCTCAGAAAAATAGGTCCGGAAGCTGACGCCGCCGTCCCCGCCGTGGTTTCCTGGCTCGACGGGGATGCTCCCTGGATGAAAATCCAGGGGATGCTGTGTCTCGGGAAAATTCGCACCCAGCCTCAGATTGTAGTTCCGCCGGTCCTCAAGTGCCTCGCAAGCGACAACAGAACCGTTTCTCTGAACGCCCGCCGCACCCTTCTGATCTACGGGAAAGACGCTCTCCCCTATTTGAAGGAAGCCCTCGAATCGACCACAACCGGCCAGAAGGCAGAACTTGAAGGGATCATCGCCGAGATCCATGGAGGAAACTGAAGCCGGGTTCACCGTCCGCGTAACTGGCCGGAAGCGTGGTCCTCACACTTCCGGCCTTTCATTTCACCGGGAAACTAACCCCGCCGTTTTCGATCGACTCGAACAGCTCCCGCATGCAGAAGGTTTCCAACATCCCTTCATGCAAGCAGCCCTCTCCTGACGGAGAGGGCTGCGAGTAGCGGACGATTGCCTGAAGATCAGTTCCTGATGCGCTTTTCTTCCAGGGAGCGGATATTCAGATCGCTCCCCACGGCATATATCTTCAGAACGAGTTCCTGTTCCTTGCCGGAATAGTCTTTGGCCTTGACAGTGATGCTGTATTCCTTTCCGTCAGGGGTTCCGCCGTTGACGTTGGGGACTCTGAACTGCCAGAAAGGCGGATTCCGCATGAGCGTAGCCGGGTCGTAGGAAGCATCCGTGACCGAGGGCGGCGTATCTGCGGATGCCTTGTTGTCATCCTTCACGACATACGAAATTTTCTCCACACCGAAGTTTTTCGTATCCATGAACGTGTTCATGTTGTCCCAGGCGCGGATGTAGAAGATCAGGCGGGTATTCGCCTGGCAGACGAAACCGTTACCCACAAGCGCTGTTTCGGTCAGGGCGCTGGCACCACCCACCTTGTTCTGATCGATAAACCTGTCGTAGAGATTTCCGTTGAACGCTTCGAATTTGAGATTGTTCTTGATTGCCTGATTATCCGTGTCGCTATATGGTTTTGCATCCCGATAGGCGACGTAGCTCGGGTTCGGGGCGGCAATTTTTCCGTCACCGCCGGCCTTCGTGCCGAAAATATGGTACAGGTTGTTGCGGGTGTCGAAGACGATCAGCTGGATTTCAGGGGGGGTATTGTCATCCGCGCACTTGAGATAGGCATAATGTTGCCATTTATACTGGGTCGTATCAATCTGGCATTCGGCGGGAAGCCTTGTCTTCAAAGGAGGACTCTGGTTATAGAATTTCTGCAGAACGTTTGTGGGGTCATCCAGTTGAACGACACCTTCATCGAGTTCCTGTCCCGCTGATTCTCGCACGACGTTTGGATCCGCCGCGGCGACGACTTCGTCATACAAGGGAGATTTGAATCCGGACGCATCCCCGGTAATCGCAAAGACCTTCCAGAGTTTCTCCGGATCGGGGGAGCCGGGAGCGGGATACTCTTTGCCGTGAGCCGAATAGGCGAGAGAAGCCCCGGGGCCGTCGTTGGAGAAGTGGGGCGGGACCTGCACACCAAAAACGGCCGTTCCCAGGATCGTCCAGTATCCACCGGCAAGCGTCGTTTCACCATCGGCCTTGAGCTGGGTGAACGCTGCGCTGGTGATGGAAGTGGAACTGGCGGGCATCCAGACCCATTTCTGATCATAATAGAATCCCTTCCAGGAAGGCGCCTTCGGGTCCTGGAAGTCAAGCAGTCCAAGATTGATTTTCTGGAGATCGTAGAAGTCATTGACGGAAATGTCGGAAACCGAGGTGAAATCCTGGACGGGATATGACATGAACATCTTGATGGAGCTCTTCATTCCATCCACATCGTGCTTGATCGTGAAAGTGTTCCCTGCGCTGTCCTTCCCTGTGAGCCCTCCGGCAAACGTTTTGTCGGCGAAGGGATCGGAACCATAGACGGTCAGTTTGAAAGGAACGGAAACAGTGGTATCACCGCACACATAGGTGGGCGGGTTCACGAGTTCAAGCTTGGACGCAATCGGAGCGCGGGTGTTATACACGCGGAATGCCGTGAAGCCACTTCCCGCGGCAGGCTTGTTCACGGTAACCTTGAGCCCGACGCTGCACTTCTGCACCGTGACACCGCACTTTGGGTTGTCCGGATCGATGACAAAACCGTCAGATCCGGAGGCAACCTTCACCGTCGTTTCCTCTTCCCAGCACCAGAAGATGTTGGTCAGTTCGAACCCGGCGGAAGGCGCGTTCACTTTCAGCTTGATCGGGTGTTCGGCACCAATTGTGGGGGTCGGGAATTTGACGTTGACGACACCCAGCTCGTTTCCGAGTCCTCCTGTTTCTCCTTCGGGGAGAATCGGGAGCGAGTCATCCATCCATACATTCGGTTCGCCGGCGAACCGAATGTATGGAT
>JAKQOH010000077.1 GCA_029565415.1 Candidatus Rifleibacteriota bacterium
CCCATCACCCGCCCTGTGCCCAACAGCTCGCGTGAAGCCGCGATCGCGACCAGAACGGTGCCGTAGCCGAGAGCTGCGCCAAGGGCGTCGGCCAGAGCCATTTTTGGAGATCGGAGCGAGGCACATGCCTCGATTCTCCCCAGGATGATGCAGTTCGTGATGACGAGACCGACATAAGGCCCCAGTTCGCCCGCGATCGCCGGTGCATGGAGCCGGAGCAGCTTTTCGAGCAGAATGACCGGCGTCGAGATGAGAAGAAGCGAGGTGATGATCCGGTATGTCGGGGGAATGCGCCGGCGGAGGAGAGAGACGATGAGGGCGCTGAGCAGCAGCGTTACGGTCACGATCCCCGCCATGACGGCAGCATATCGCACGGCCGTCGTCACGGCCAGCGTAGAGCAGATTCCCAGCACCGAAACGAAGATGGGATGATGCTCTCCCAGTCCTGCCCGGAACAGTTCCCAGGCTTCACTGCGTCTCTGCACGGTGATCTCGTTCCCGTTCATCGCCTGATCCGTTTCATCGCTTCGTTCACGATCTGAACGACGGCCGCGCAGGATATCGTGGCGCCGGTGATCGCGGCAACCTCTCCCAGATCGGGATGGGCAGTGCCGGTGGCAAGACGAACCCCGGAGGTGGCAGAAAGGCCGGCGAACGGTCGTTCAAACTCCGGATCGGCGATCCGGGTACCGAGTCCCGGCGTTTCCCCCTGGGCAATGACGTTGACGTCGGCGAGCAGCCCGGTTTTGCGGTCGAACGCGACGAGCAGGCGGATTTTCCCCCACATCCCGTTGCCTTCCTGCTCGCAGAGCACCAGGTCGGGCCGGCGACGGGCGCGGAACAAGCCGTCATCGGGGCCCTGCGCCGGGATGAACTCGGCCTGGAACGCGGCTGCAAGCCGATCCGTGCTTTCCGGTCCCGAAGCGGTTCCAGCCGCTGGAGGCAGGGAATCGGCGAGTCCCGGGGCCAGTTCGAGAGCGCGCGCCATGAATTCGGGCGAGACTCCCGGCGGCGGCCGGAGGAGGATGTCGCCGCCCGACATGACGACCGTGCAGATCGCTGCCAGAACGAGAACGAAGCCGATCTCGCGAAGTTGTTTCATGCAGCCGTTCCTTCTCCGGAGGCCCATCTGCGGGCGCGCCGGCCGATGACGACGGTGTCGCCGAGCGGCGTCAGGACGTTCACGAGCAGAAGGGCTGCGAACGCAGGCGGAACGACGCTTCCGGACGTCCGGAGCAAGACATACATCATTCCATATACAATTCCGGCAGGGAGGCGCATTTCCGGAGTGCGTGGCAGGGAATACACGTCCAGGCCGGCGGCGGCCAAGGCGGGAAGAAGTCCGGCTCCCTGCAGCATCGCGATGGCGCCGGCATCACCCCGAAGGCCGACGGCGACGGCTGCCGCGACGATCAGCCCGACACCTGTTCCCATCGGCCATCTCCCATCAAGGGCGCGGCCACGCAGGAGGAGAAACAGGCCGCACAGGGCGAGGAGAAACGAGGCCTCCCCGGGCAGAACCGGCATATCCGCCAGAAGGGCATGCGAGAAAGTGAACGCCCCAGGCGAGAGCGGGCAGGCAGGGCCGAAGCATGTCCAACTCGAAAGGCCGGCTGTCGGGCCGGGCCCGGGCATCATCGCCGCTTGTTCCAGAAGAGCCGGGTATCCGGTCCCTACGAAGACTACGGCTACCGCAAGCGGATTCACGAGGTTCCGACCATACCCGCCGAACAACTGTCGTGCGACGATTTCGCCGAATCCCGCACCCACGGCAGGCACCCACCAGGGAATTGCCGGCGGGAGGGCCAGGGGGAGCATCGACCAGATCAGGCAACCGCGAGGAGAGACGGATGCACCGCGAAGACGCCCTCCGACCAGCGCAGTCAGTTGTCCGGCTGCCGCGGAGACAACGCACAACGCAACGGTTCG
>JAKQOH010000079.1 GCA_029565415.1 Candidatus Rifleibacteriota bacterium
ATTCGGGGCCGTCGACGCAGGCGAATTTCATCTTTCCACCGACCGTGACGCGGCAGCCGCCGCACATCCCCGTGCCGTCCACCATGAGCGGGTTCAGGCTGACGTAGGTTTTGATACCGTAGGGTTTCGTTACGTTCGAACAGACCTTCATCATCGGGATCGGGCCGACCGCGTAGACGCAGCTGACCTTCGTCCCGCCGTCGATGATCTGTTTGAGGCGGTCGGAGACGAACCCCTTCATTCCCGCGGAGCCGTCGTCGGTTGTAATATAATATTCATTACATATAGACCGCATTTCTCGTTCGAGAATGATCAGGTCCTTGTTACGGGCTCCGACGATGCCGATGACGTGATTGCCGGCATCCCTGAGGGCCTTCGCGATCGGGAAGATTTCGGCCGTGCCGACCCCGCCGCCGATGCAAACGACGGTACCGAAATTCTCGATATGGGTGGGCTCGCCGAGTGGGCCGACGAGATCCGGAATCTCATCGCCGGCATTTTTCGCCGTCAACATCTTCGTCGTCTTTCCGACCGCCTGGACGTACAGCGTTATGGTCCCCTTCACCGGGTCGGAATCGGCGATCGTGATCGGAATGCGCTCACCGCCCTCCATGACGCGCAGCATGACGAAGTTGCCGGCTTTCCGCTTCTTCGCGATCAGGGGGGCCTCGAAGACAAGGCGTGAGATGCCCGCCGCCAGTTGTTCCTTTTCTACGATACGAAACACGTGATGCTCCTTTTTCAAGGGTTGAGTCCCTCGATTTTCGACGGTTTCACCGAACCGGCCGGAATCGAGTCCGGCCGTCGCGGGAAAACTGTAACATAAATCGACCGGAATGTCATTTTCAACCGGTACAGACGCGGCAACACATCCCCGCGATTTGATGGATACAAATATTTTTTTAATTATTTTTAATTTCCCCCTTGCGCTTCTTAAAACCATACTATATTATTGGTTCATCGGACGTAATGTCTTAACGGATATTATTTGCTCCAAGATCAAACACTAGAAACAGGAGTACCAAAGATGCCCCGTCGTACCATGTTCGGTTATGAAGACATCCTAAAGGGTTCCTATGCAGTTCTCGAGCGCGAAGGTCTTCCTTCGGTCACCGCCGTCAGCGTTGCCAACGAAGTCGGTTGTTCCACGATGCCGATCTTCTGGATCTTCCGCACCATCAACGACCTCCGCAGCGAAACCATCAAAGCGGCCCTCGAATACCTCGTCACCGAAGCCCGCAAGCCCCGCGGCAACAACATCGTCGGCGACGTCGCCATGGCGATGTGCATTCTCGGCCGCGACAAACCGAACCTGTTCAAGGCTCTGTTCTTCGAGCAGGCCCAGTCCGGCAAGCTGATGACCGTGTTCCACAAATGGCTTCGCGAGCGTGCCCGCAAGTGCCCGATGTTCGCCCCCGCCACGATCCCCGGTGAAGAAAAGTTCCAGGAGATCATGAACGGCATGTTCACTCTGGCGTTCGGCTACGCCTCCCAGATCGTCCTTGGCGCCGTCAAGGGACTGAAGGACGAAGCGATCTTCAAGAACCTCCAGGATCTGTTCGTCCCCTTCTACGCCGAGCACGTCACCCACAAGGGCAAGGGTCTCCTCTCCGCCGACGAGCTTCGCAAGATGGTTCAGAAGCACGCCGCCGAAAAGAAAGCCGCGAAGGACGAGGACGACGCCCCTCTCTTCCCGCAGACCCACAAGCAGGCCGGCAAGAAAGCCGAGAAACCGGCTCCCGTGAAGGCCAAGAAAGCCCCCGCCAAAAAGGCTCCGGCCAAGAAGGCCCCCGCCAAGAAGGCTGCGGCAAAGAAAGCTCCGGCCAAGAAGGCCCCTGCAAAGAAGGCTCCGGCCAAGAAAATGAAAGCGGGACGCCCCGGCCGGAAATGACCGTTCTCCCGAGAAGCCTGTGAGGCCCTGAGTGGCCTCCAGGCTCAAGGCGCTCTTCGTTCTTGCCGCCCCCTTCCTTCTGTCGGCCTTGATCCTGGTCATCCTGACCTACACGGAAAGACATCTTTCCGAGGTTCAGGTCGACAGAATGCGGCAGGAATGGGATCGTCTCGCGCGCCAGACGCTTCACCGTCTCAGAGCGTCGCAGACAATTGAATCGCAACTCGAATCGATGGGTGTTCATTTCGAGAAACTCGTCGTCGATTTTTCCAAGAGATCCCGCCCGGGATCTCTTTTCGATTCGAGTGTGTCCGAAAGGGCGTTTCTCAAGGCGTATCCCCCGTCTCACAGACCGGCGGATACGCTTTTTATTTCGTTCGGAATCGCTCCGGACGGGCGTTTTGTTCCCCTTCCACACAAAAGCCTTCCCCGGATGAAGCTGAAACTTCTCGCCGATCTGATGGACTTTTATCGCGCGACTTCCGAATCGGGAACCGTCGATCAAAAACGCCTGAAAACGGTCTCATCGAAGAATTCTCTCATTTTCGGTCCCTGGTCGCCGCCTCGCCTGATCGCAGGTCGAGAAGGACGCATCACGCCGGTCAGGTATGAAGAACAGAACCGCATGGTGTTGTGGCGGACCATAAATTTCGGCAAAAATGTCATCGGCGGCGTCATGGTGATCTGGCCGTTCAAGAAAATCCGTGAAACGTTCCCGCTCCGGTTCG
>JAKQOH010000137.1 GCA_029565415.1 Candidatus Rifleibacteriota bacterium
GCGAACGCATCGGCAACCAGCTCCTGGCGCAGGCGACCGAGACGGCACTCGTGGTCAGACACCGCCTCGCGGGCGGCGAGATACCGCTCCCGAGCCTGGCCGCCGTCCCACAGCAACTGCCGCACCTGCACGCGCACCTCGGTCAGCCGGTCGTCGTTGAACTGGGTCGGCCCCATCGGCAGGCCCAGGGCGCCCATGCGGTTCTGGTCCCAGTTTTTCCAGGATGCCCCTGCATCGACCTGGGGCCGCTGAGCGGCCCCGATCTCGCGCTGGGCCCCCCGGCCGCCGTCGATCTCGGCCTTCGCCGCCTTCAACTGCGGATTTTCCTGCAGGATGCGCGCGACGATCGCCTGGGTATTCCAGGGCGTTTCGCCCGTTTCAGCCGCGTCGGGAAGCGGCTCGGCGATCCCAGGCTGGCTCTGCTCGGCCAGGCCGGCCTGGCTCGCGGGATCTGCCCCGGCTGCGAAGGCTCCGCCCGCGAGCACCGCCACGAGCAGGATCGCCAGCAGGATGGCCGGCCGGCTCCGGCCGGAGCGCGCGCTGCCGCCGTTTCCCTTCGCGAACGCCGCTTCCCACCATCTGCCGGCAGATTCTCCGGCGTCGATCGCGAGATCATACATGGCAGGAATGAACACCATCGTGAGCACCGTTCCGAACGTCAGGCCGAACGCGGCCACGACGCCGAGCGGCGACATGCGCTCCAGGCCGACCGCCTGTTCGAGAACGAGCGGCAGAAGCCCGATGACGGTCGAGCCGGTGGTGATCAGGATCGGGCGCAGGCGCACCCGCACCGACTGGAACAGCGCCTCGCGCCGCTCCATGCCCGCTGCGCGAGCCTGGTCGATGAAGTCGATGAGAATGATGGCGTTGTTCACGATCGTGCCTCCCAGCAGAATGATGCCCATCATGGCCGGCATGCACATGGGTTTGTCCATGATCACCAGCCCCCAGAACGCCCCGATGAGCGACAGCGGAATGGTGCCCATCACCAGCAGCGGCCGCCACCAGTTCTCGAACAGCCCCCACAACACGACATACAGCAGCGCGATGCCGAACAGCAGGGCCGTGCCCAGCCGACGCCCGGTTTCGTTCATGTCGGCCATGCTGCCCGCCACGCTCACCGTGTATCCGCCCGGGATCTCGACCCGGCTGATCGCCTCTTCCACGTCCGCGGCGACGGTTGAAAGCGGCCTGCCGTCGTTGATTCCCAGGATGTCGATGGTCTGGCGGAGGTTTTCACGCGTCAGCAGGGTCGGCGCCAGGACCGGCTCCAGCCGGCCGAGCCCCGCCAGGAACAGCTCGCCTTTCGGCTGGGGAAGCGGCATCTCGCCCAGGTCGGCCCGCCAGGGCTTCCCCGCCCGGCCGATTTCGACGCGAACCGGCAGGTCGAGATACCCGTCCATCTGCATGCGCGACGGATATCTGCCGGTGAGGGTCACACCCAGAAACTCGCCGATCGCGCGGGCCGACAGCCGTTCCTGGGAGAGCAGTTCGAGCGACGGCCGGAACAGGGTTTCGGGCTTGTCATACCGCCAGTTCAGCAGGGGGTCGCGCAAGCCGGGCACGCGGCCCATCTCCCGGACGATCCGGTTCCCGATCTCGGCGAGCCTGATGGGATCGCGACCGGCCACGACGACGTCGATCGGCGCCTTCGTGGTGGAAAGCGGCGTCGCACCGTATTCCTTCACCGAAACGGATTCGAGGCCGGGAATCGCCGCCAGACTGCGCCGCCACTCGTTCATGATCTCCCAGACGGTCTGATTGCGGCGGTCGCGGGTGCTCAGCCGGACCTGGATCTCGGCCTGTTGTGGAAGCTGGCCACCGGCTCCGAAGCTGACCTGGCCCGGCTCGGCCCCGACCACGGTCGAAACGCTCTGGACGTGCGGCGACCGGTTGACGACCTCTTCACACCGGGTGACGAGAGCTTCGACCTCGGAAAGCGGCATCGCCGGCGACATGTTCAGGTTGATCGTCACCATCCCGGCATCCATGGGCGGCATCAGCTCGCGGCCGACCAGGGGCATCGTCAGCCGGACCGAGACGATGAGCAGCACCAGGCACACCACCAGCGCGGTCAGGCGGAATCGCAGAACAACCCTGAGCAGCCACAGGTAGACTTCGGCCATCTGCGCGAGGCCATATTCTATGGCTTTCAATATTTTATTTTGAATGCCGCCGCCGCTGCTTCCGGCATTCTCCGCAGGGGTTTCCTCCCCGGCCGGCACGCCGCCGTTCCGGAAGAACATCCAGCGGAGAAGATGGGGCACGATGGTGATGGCCGCCACGAAGGATCCGATCAGGGTCGCCGTGATCATCAACGTCAGCGGCCGCAGCACCTGCTGGGCGTAGCCGCCGGCGAACATGATGGGGATCATCACGACAACGGTCGTGAGCATGCCCCCGAGAATCGAGAAGACCACTTCCTCGGTGCCGGCCACGACCACCTCGGGGGTGCGCTCGCCGCCTTCGAAGCGGCGGAACACGTTTTCCACGACGACGACCGACGCGTCGACGACCATGCCCACCGCCACGATCAGGCCGGTCAGCGTCACCATGTTGAGGGTGTAGGACGTGAAGCCCAGGAATGCGAGCGCGGTCAGGAACGACAGGGGAATCGAGATACCGATGATGAGGGAGGTGCGGATCTCGACCAGGAACACCAGCACCACCAGCATGGTCAGCCAGATCGCGGAGTACAGCGAATCGCGCATGCCCGCGAGGTTGATGTCGATGATCGGCTGCTGATCGGTGGTGACATCGAAGGCCAGGCCGGGAAACATCTCGGCCAGCCGCGGCAGATGCCCCTTCACCGAGGCCAGCGCCCGCATCGCGTTGCCGCCTTCGGTTTTGAGGATATTCAGGGCGATCGCCGCCGAGCCGTTGCCGTGATACAGGCTGCGAGGCTCTTTGAAGCCGAGGCTGATCGAGGCCACGTCTCCGACCGTTACAACCCCGCCTTCCGCCACGCGCAGGGGAATGGCCGCCAGCTCTTCCGGCGTCCGGGCCTCCTGCACGGTTTTCACGAGCGACTCGCGGCCCCGGTTGAGCCAGTAGCCGCCCGGCAGTGTCAGGTTGTCGGCCCCGATCGCGCCCAGAACGGCTTCCGGAGCCAGCCGGAACTGTTGCAGCCGGTCGATGTCGAGCCGCACCAGCACCTCGGGGGAATGGGCCCCGAAGACGTCGACCTTGCCGACGCCGGGAAGCATCAGCAGTTCTTCCTTCAGGTCGTTCTCGGCCAGCAGGCGCACGGCACGCAGATCGAGCCCCGACCCCGGCCGCGGCCGCACTCCGAGCGTCATCACCGGCCGGTTGGCGTCGGTCACCCGGAAGATCTGGGGTTCCTGGGTGCCGGTCGGGAACTGGCCCTTGAGGCGGGCGACCGCGTTGACGACGTCGTTGGTCGCCAGGCCGAGATCGGTGCCGTATTCGAACTGGACGTTCACCGACGAGATCTCGTCGCGCGAGGTCGCCGTCACCTTGACGACCCCGGTCAGGCCCTTCAGTTCACGATCGAGCAGGGTCGAGACCTGGCGGTTGACATCGGCCGCCCCGGCGCCGCGAATGACGGTCATCACGACAAGCTGCGGGGGAACCGTGTCCGGAAACAGGTCCTGCGGCAGAACGAAGTAGGCGCGCACCCCAAGCAGGGTGACGAGCATCCACAGCATGCCGACCCAGACGGGCCGGCGCAGGACGGTCGATATGAAGTTCATGGCGCCACCTCCACCGGAAACGATGCAGGCAGGCGCACATGCGCGAGATACGGAGCGACCAGGAACCGCGCGTCGGAACGCACCTGCGCAGGCGACACGACGGCCCGTCCGTCATCGCCGATCATCTCGGGAACGATCGCGCGGCGGTTCGCCATGCCGCCGGCAACCTCGTATACCACCCAGGCCCCGGGCGAGGCGAGGTCGGGAAACAACATGCCGGCTTCCAGGGTCAGCCCGGTCATCTGGCGCACCACCACGCGGGCGGGAAGCTGGCGACCGACGAGCAGAGCGGGAGCCGCTGACGGCACCGCGGCTTCGGCGATCACCTGGCGGAACTCGTTGACCTGCGGATGGATGCGATCCAGGCGGAAGCGAGTGGCCTCGGATGAAGATCCTGTTCCCGTTTCGGTTTCTGGGCACAGGAAGGCGAACTCCTCGTCGCTCAGGCAGACCAACTGCCCCGGAACCAGCTCAGACGAACGATTCTGGGGTATCTGAAGCCGAAGGCGGGTTTCGCGGGTATCTTCGAGCACGTAGACGGGGGTGCCGGGCATCACGAACTGCCCTTCTTCCTGGAGGCGGGCGGTGATGACGCCGTCGACCGGGGCCCGCAGAACGCTGTAGTCCTGCCGGATCTTCCACAGGTCGGCGCTCTTGCGGGCGGCCTGCTGCTGTGCGCTGATCGTCCCCTGCTGGGCGCGCGAACTGCGGATCTGCTCATCCATGGCTTTCAGACGGCTCTCGGCGTCGATGCGGCGGTTTTTCGAGGCGTCCCACTGGCTCTGGCTGATCGCGCCGCCCTCGAACAACGCCCGGTCGCGCTCCTCCTCGGCCTTCTGGAACGCGAGGTTGGCTTGCAGGGCTTCCCGCTGGCTCACCAGCGCGGCGAGAGCCGCCTTGACCGACTCGAGCTGGCCACCGGCGGCCGCCACCTGGGCATCGGCGGCCCCTTTCTGCACGCTCGGCTCGTCGGGATCGATGCGGGCCAGCTCATCGCCGGCCTTCACCCGGTCGCCCTCACGATGCGAGAGGGAAACGAGCCTGCCCGCCATCTGCACCGGCACGCGGATCGACGCATGGCTTTCCACGGTCGCAATGGCGGGAATCGTTCGCAGGACGGTTCCCTGAGCGGGGGAACGGGCTTCGATGGTTCTGACGGCGGGAAGCGGCGGTTTCGCGGCCGCCATCCGGGCGCGCAGGGACAGGAACCGGCTGAACCCGAGAGCCACGAGAGCCACGAAGGCCAGGATCATCGTTCCCCGGATGAGCCATCCGGAAAGATTTCGCATCGTCATTTCGACACCCCCTCGTTCCCGCTCGCCAACGGAGCTTTGCGGACACCATCGAGAAACAGCCTGGCAAGGACCGGAGCGACCGTTTTGGCGGGCGGAAGCCCCTTTTCGTGGAAGACGAACTTCCAGAGAAAACCCGACCCGAACATCTGGCCAATCAGCGCCCGCACGAGAATCTTCGGATCGATCTTCCGGAATGCCCCGGCTTTGATCCTGCGTTCGATGAACCCGGTAAAGAAGTCGAAGACGGAAGACAGCATCTTGTCGGAGAACTGTCTCGCGAATTCGGGGCGGAACAGGGCTTCGCTGATCAGGATGCTGACGAAATCACCGTATTTCTCGAGATGCCGGAGCCGGTTTTCGAAAATCGTCTCGAGAATCTCGAGGTCGTCGGCATCGTCGGGAATCTTCATTTCCCGCGGGAGCGTCTCGATCATATACGTCTGCACCAGCCCGAACAGGATGTCATCCTTCGTGGCGAAGTAGTTGAAGATGGTACCCTCGGACGCTCCGGCCTCAAGGGCGATCTCACGGGTGGTCGTTCGCTGGAACCCCTTTTCGGCGAACAGCTTCCGCGCGGCGGCGAGAATCTCCTCACGCCTGCTTTCCGGCTTCCGGCGCCGCTCTTCCCTGCCCTTGTCGCTGGCCGAACGGCCCTTGCCGGATGTTTTTCCGAGTGTCATGTGTGCCTCCTCGCGAGCTACTTATTGAGTGCTCACTCAATAATATACGCGAAACCGTTCGTTTTGGCAAGTGAGCACTCACTCATTTATTTCGAAGCCCGCTGGTTGCCGTGAAGCCGTCAACATCCTCCGGAAAGCGAAACAGCCGATGCCGCCTCGGGAGGCTGCATCGGCTGTGCCGTGTCAGAACGCCTACTTCTTGCGTCTCGTCATCCGCTGGGGAAAATCGGTGAAGATTCCATCCACCCCAGCCTTGATCAACGCCTCCATCTCGGCCGGATCATTCACGGTCCAGACGCACACCTTCAGCCCGGCTGCATGAGCGATCCGGATCACGTCATCGCGGACCGCGCCGTCCCGGTGCCAGGCCAGGCTGCCGATGCCCAGCACATCCGAACCCGGATTGTATCCGCTCACCCCGAGCTGATCGACGAGATACCCGCCGAGCGGGTACACCGGCTGATCGCACAGGGCGGCACGTTCTATCTCTGGAGCTATTTTTCTCAACCGGGCCAGGATCTCATGGTCGAACGAGGAGAACACCGTCCGGGCCTCGAGCCCCGCCGCGCGCACCTCCGCGACGACCGTTTCGGCCAGCCCCTCGTAATACATCGGAAAATTCTTCAGCTCGATGTTCACTCCCGCCCTGCCCGCGGCCACCAGCGCTAGAACCTGTTTCAGGGTCGGAATGCGCACCTTCCCGCTCCGGAATCGCGCAAGATCCGTTTCTGGCACGGCACCGGCCGCGATCTGGCCGAACGGGTCGTTCGCCACGAACCAGCTTCCCGCATCGAGGCTCAACAGCTCGACCGCCGTGAAATCCCCCACCCTCCAGGGTTTCCGGTCGGGAAACCGCTCCGCCACATCGCTGCACCGTTCCAGCGTGTCGTCATGCACCACCACCGGCACTCCATCCCGGCTCAGATGCACATCGAGCTCGATCATGTCGGCCCCGAACCGGTCGAGACCGATCCGGAACGCCTCCAGGGTGTTCTCGGGAGCCACGCTCCGCGCGCCCCGGTGGGCAATCGCGAGCGTCCGCCCCGTGCCCGACGGCGCGGCAAACGCGCACGCGGACAGCACGACGGCCAGGAGTGTCACGACAAGCCTGATGTTCATTTCCCACCCTCCTTGGAAGTTCGGTCGGTTCTGTCGCCAGTATACCCCAACCCCAAAACGCGATGCGTCACGTCCCGGCCAGGGCGGCCACCACGCTCCCCACCACGGCAGCTCCGAACACCAGGACCGCAGCGAGATCGGCGAAGCTCAGGCGATACGAACGATACCGCGTCCGATGCCCGTCGAGCCGGTAGCCCCGGGCCTCCATCGCCACCGCGAGAATCTGCGCGCGATGAATGGCGAGAGTGAGGGTCGGCACCAGCAGCGGCAGCAGGGACGACACCGCGCCTCGCAGGCCGCTCTCCGGCTTCGCCCCTCGCGCTCGCTGGGCAAGGCCGATCCGCTCGATCTCCTCGAGCATCACCGGCAGAAATCGCACCGCAATCACCATCGCCAGCGCCGGTTCCCGGGTGTTCACCCCGAAAAGCGCCAGGGGACGGAAACAGGTCTCCCAGAAATGCATCAGCTCCGCCTGCGTCGAGACAGCCACATACAGCGTCGCCACGAGAAACACCCCCGCCAGCCGCAGAATGCTGTCGACCGCCTTCGGCACGGCTGCCCACCCGCCCGCCGCGATGTCGATGGCACCGACCACGGCCATCAGCAGCCAGATCCGCCCCAGATCGCGCATGGCGCCGCCAACCGGGGCGCCTCCCGCCCGGGCGGCAAGAAGCGGCACGACGAGCCACAGCGCCGAGATCCCGGCCGGCCCCCGATACAAGGACAGCATCAGGATCACTCCGAAGCCGATCCCCCCCTTCACCAGCGGGTGCAGACCATACAGCCACGACGACGCTCCGGGAATCGGCCCCTTCGGCGTCTCGGGGTGCCCCGCGCCGCTTTCGGCCTTCGCGGCTCCCGCCGCCCCCCCAGGGATTCCCGCGAGGGGAAACAGCGCATGATCGGCTTCGACAGCCCGCACGAAAGCTGCACCGCTATCGAACCACCGCCCGCTGTCACCTCGAAGCAGCAGCACCGATGTCGCCGAATCGAGCAGCTCCTCGGGATCGTGCGTCACGGCGATCACGATACGATCGCGGGCAATCCCCGAGACGATCTCCCGTACGGCCGCGCGACCCTGTGCATCGAGCCCGGCAAGAGGCTCATCCAGCAGGAGCACTTCGGGGGCGCCCACCGTGCAGGCGGCAAGCGCGACACGGCGCATCTCCCCGCCCGACAACCGGAACGGGGACCGGTTCCAGAATCCATCTGCCGGAAGTCCCCAGGTAGCCAGCCAGGACTGCCCGCGCTCAACGGCCTCCCGATCCGACACTCCGCTGCGACGAAGGGCATACGCGACCTCGTCTCCCACTGATTCACAGAAAAACAGCCGCTCCGGGTTCTGGAACGCCAGCCCCACGCGCCCCTCCGCACGCCACTCCCGGCCGTCTAGCGCCACCCGTCCGCCCCGCAGCGGCAGAAATCCCGCAAGCGAGGTCAGAAGCGTCGTTTTTCCGCTTCCGGAAGGGCCAACGACGAGATGAATCCCACCGGGACGAAACGTCGCCTGAAGCCCCCGCCTGACGATCCGGTCCCCGTGGCCGACGGCGACTTCCTCGAGTACGAGAGCCCGGTTCCGCCCAGGGGCGTCTGGGTTCATCCCCTGCAGGCTGGCCACCGGCGATGCAACCGCGGCGGCTGCCGTTGAATACTCACTGCTATATCCGGTGGTCAGCCTGCCCCGGTCGAGCGTCATCACCTGGCCGGCTCGCTCGAGATCGGATCGATGCTGGGAAATGACGAGCAGCCCGATGTTCCGCTCGGCACGGATCCGTTCCAGGTGCTCCCAAAGCGCAATACGGGCCCACGGATCAAGCTGGGAGGTCGGCTCGTCGAGGATGATGAACCCAGGCCGGCTCGCCAGAACCGCCGCCAGCGCGGCCCGCTGGCGCATCCCGCCGGAAAGGGTGTGAACGGGCTGATCGAGCACCTCCGCGAGATCGAGCTGCTTCGCCTCATCTGCGATGCGTGTCTCGATGTCACGTGGGTCGACTCCCAGGTTCTCGAGACCGAAGGCGATATCTTCCCGGATCGTCGTGCCGACGATCTGGTGATCGGGGTTCTGAAACAACAAGCCGACCCCCGCCTGGCTCTCCGCGCTCATCCCACGGGTGTCCGCCCCCCCGATGGACACGCTGCCTGCTGTCGGAATCAAAAGGCCCTTGGCCAGCAACGCGATCGTCGACTTTCCCGAGCCGTTGTTGCCCGCCAGGCCCAGACACTCTCCGGGCCGCAGACAAAACGAAACCTCCCCGACAATCGTCGGGGAGGTTTGTTCGTCAGTTCCGTAGCGGAAGCTGACCTGGTCGAAGCGGATCATCGATGGTCCGCCGCGAGCCCGGTCAGGCGTTCTCGCGCTTCGTGAACTCGATGATGCACATCTCGGCGGCGTCGCCGCGGCGATAACCGGTTTTATAGATGCGGGTGTATCCACCGTTCACATCCTTGAACCGGGGGGCGATGCGCTTGACGAGCTTGCTCAGAAGGCCTTCGAGCCGAAGGATGCGGGGACCCTTGGCGCGCTCGCCTTCGGAAGCCAGATATCCGGTGATGATCGCCGGCTTCGGGTTGGCCTTCGGATCGGCGATGTATTTCTCGACCTGCTCGCGGGTTTCCTTGCTCAGGTTCGAGATGAACTTCTTGATCGCGTCGCGGCCGATCAGTTCCTTGTCGTGGGAGCTGTGGAAGAACTTGAGCAGCTCGGGGTTCTTCTCGGCGTTCTCGCCTTTGGCCATCGTCACGGCGCGCTCGATCACGCGGCGCATGTCTTTGGCCTTCTGCAGGGTGGTCTCGATCCGCTCGTATTTCACGAGCGAGGAGCAGAGGGAGCGAAGCAGCGCCGTTCGCTGATGGGATTCGCGCCCGAATTTGCGTCCGATTTTAGCATGTCTCATTCGTCGGTTCCTCCGCCGTTTTCGTCACCGGGAAGTTGAAGGCTGAACTGCGCGAGCTTCTCGCGGACTTCCTTCAGGGACTTCTTCCCGAAATTCTTGATCTCCAGGAGTTCGGTGGTCTTCTTCGTCACGAGATCGCCCAGCGTGTTGATGCCGGCTTTCTTGAGACAGTTGCGGGACCGTACCGAGAACTCGAGATCCTTGATCAGGATGTCATGGTGGCCCTTCTGCGGGGTTTCTTTCTTCTGGGAAGAAACCATGACGAGGTCTTCCTTCATCGAAGGCTTCTCGTCTTCGTCGGTCTCTTCCTCGTCGAGTTCTTCCTCGAGCTCGATGTCGGTGAAGAGATCGATGTGGGCCTTCAGGAACTTGGCAGCCAGCTCGATGCACTCGGCCGGCTCCATGCTGCCGTTGGTCCAGACCTGGAGGGTCAGCTTGTCGAAGTTGATCTCCTGTCCGACGCGGGCATCGTCAACGTTATACATCACCTTGGTGACCGGCGAGAATTGGGAATCGACAAGGATCATGCCGATCGGCTGATTGCCTTCCTTGTGCTGATCGGCAAGCTTGTACCCGCGGCCGCGCTTGAAGGTGATATCCATACCGAGCGTGATATTTCCCGTCACATGCGCGATATGGGCGGTCTTATCGATGATCGTCAGATTGGCGTTCTCGGCGATGTCGGCAGCCGTGACCTGGCAGGGGCCCTTCACTTCGAGCCGCACCGTCAGGGGCTGGTCCTGGTGGACGTTCACGACGAGCTTCTTGAGGTTGAGAACGATCTCCGTGACATCCTCGACCACGCCGGGAATGCTGCAGAACTCATGCAGCACGCCGTCGATCTTCACTGCAGCAACGGCCGAACCCGGAAGCGATGCAAGCAGAACGCGGCGGAACGAGTTGCCGAGAGTCTGGCCATATCCGCGCTCCAGCGGCTCGAGAACGAGAGTGCCGTGGTTCTGGTTGTCGACGTCGGTCTCGTATTTTACTTTGGGACGATTGATTTCGATCACGCACGCGCCTCCTTGAGCCGTTACCGCGAGTAATACTCGATGATGAGCGATTCCTGAATCTTCGGATCGAGCTGAGCCCGCTCGGGCAGCGAAACGAACTTGCCCTTGCAGTTCTCACGGTCGACTTCGAGCCAGGGGCTGGTTTCGCGGCTGATCGAAGCTTCCATGATGTCCTTGATGGTCTTGCGCAGCGAACTGTTCTCGCGAAGGCTGATCACGTCGCCCTGCTTCACCTGGTAGCTGGGGATGTTCACGCCACGGTTGTTCACGGTGAAGTGACCCTGGGTGACCCACATGCGGGCCTGCGCGCGGGAAATGCCGAAGCCCATGCGGAACACGACATTGTCCAGGCGGGTTTCGAGCTCGTGCAGCAGGTTCACGCCGGTGTTGCCCGACTTGCGGCTGGCGATCTCGTAATACTTCTGGAACTGGCGCTCGAGAATCCCGTAGGTCTTGCGAACGCGCTGCTTGGCGCGAAGCTGGATCTCGTAGCCGGTCTGCTTCTTGTTGCCAACGCGGTCGGAACCGTGCTGACCAGGAATCTTGGCGCGGCGCTTGATGGAGCACTTGTCCGTGAAGCAGCGGGCACCCTTGAGGAACAGCGCGTCGCCTTCACGGCGACAAATGCGACAACTGGGTCCGGAATAGCGAGCCATATCGTTCTCCTTCTCAGACGCGGCGCCGCTTCGGAGGGCGGCAGCCATTGTGCGGAATGCCGGAAACGTCCTTGATCAGGGTGACGTTGAGTCCGACCGTCTGCAAAGCGCGTACGGCGGATTCACGGCTCATGCCGGGGCCGGCAACGTACACTTCGATCTCACGCATTCCGAATTCGAGGGCCTTGCGTCCGACCACTTCGGAGGCGACCTGCGCCGCATACGGAGTGGACTTGCGGGAACCGTGGAAGTTGTTCGCACCCGCGCTCGACCAGGCAAGGACGTTGCCGGTCATGTCGGTGATCGAGATGATCGTGTTGTTGAAAGTCGACTGGATGTGCGCCTGGCCCTTGGCGACGATCTTCTTTTCGCGCCGTTTGGCCCGCGTCTTGGTCTTGGGTCCGGTTTTAGCCATATCTGCTAACGCTCCTTCTGGATCCGATGAAAATTACTTGTTCTTGACGATGGACCGGCGGGGGCCCTTGCGGGTGCGCGCGTTGGTGTGCGTGCGCTGGCCGCGGACCGGCAGGCCCTTGCGGTGGCGAAGGCCACGATAGCAGCCGATATCCATCAGGCGCTTGATCGACATCGACACTTCGCGGCGCAGGTCGCCCTCGACGCGGTAGTTCTGTTCGATCGACTGCTTGATGAGGCTGATTTCTTCCTCGGTCAGATCCTTGACGCGCTTGTCAGGACTGATCTTCGTCTTCTTGAGAATCTCGCGGGACCGGGTCAGGCCGATACCGTAGATGTAGGGGAGAGCTGCTTCGATGCGCTTCCCATTGGGCAGATCAACGCCGGCGATACGAGCCATTCTGATTTCCTCCTGTCAGCTCAACCCTGGCGCTGCTTGTGCCGGGGATTCTCGCAGATGACGCGGATGATACCGCGCCGCTTGATGATTTTGCACTTTTCACAAATTTTCTTGACCGATGCTCGAACTCTCACGACTGCCTCCTGCAACAGTACGAAATGATGACGTAGTGGGGATTATTTGAACCGGTATACAATGCGTCCGCGCGACAAATCATAGGGCGTAAGTTCAACAGTAACCTTGTCGCCCGGCAGAATGCGGATGTAATGCATCCGCATCTTCCCGGAGATGTGGGCCAGAACCACGTGACCGTTTTCCAGCTCCACCTTGAACATGGCATTGGGAAGAGGCTCCAGCACCTTCCCGCCGACCTGAATAGTATCCGCTTTGGTCATTCCGATGACTTCCTCCAAGATTACCTGACCGGCAGATTGGTCAGCACGCGGGGCCCATCGCTGGTCACCGCTACCGAGTGTTCAAAGTGAGCCGACAAACTTCCGTCTTCGGTCACAACGGTCCACCCGTCGTCCAGGACTCGAACCGCATAGGCGCCCATATTCACCATGGGTTCGATCGCCAGCACCATCCCCACTTCCAGCCGCGGTCCGACATGGGGCGGACCGAAGTTTGGGAGCGCCGGTTCTTCATGAAGCCGATGGCCGATGCCGTGTCCCACATACTCGCGCACCACGGAGAAGCCGCGATGCTCGACATATGCCTGGATGGCATGAGAGATGTCGCCAAGCCGGTTCCCCGGAACGGCATTTTTGATGCCTTCCCACAGGGATTTCTCGGAAATCTCGAGAAAACGCTTCACCGCGTCGGTTGTCGCTCCGATAGGTACCGTAACGGCCATGTCGGAATACAGCCCGCCGCGTTTCAGCCCGATATCGAGACTGATGATGTCGCCGTCCTGCAGCTTGCGCTTCTTCGAAGGGAACCCGTGGACCACCTCTTCATTGACACTGCAACACAGCGTCGAAGGGTAGCCGCGGTATCCCTTGAAGGCAGGAATGGCTCCGGCCTTGCGAATCGCCTCCTCGGCGAATCGGTCCAGTTCGAAGGTCGTGACCCCGGGGTTGGCCAGGAGCTTCACACCTTCGAGAACGGTGGCGAGAATGCCGCCGTTCTCCTGCATGACCTCGAGTTCCGCAGGCGTCTTGAGCGGGATCAAGGTCGTTTGAGAGAATCAATTATACCACGGATCTTCGAAAAAATCATCTCGATTTTACCCGTCCCCTCCACTTTGTGAAGGAGATTGCGGGATCCGTAGTATTCGATCAGCGGCGATGTCTGGTCGTGATACACCTTCAGACGGTTCGTGATGACCTCAACCGTGTCATCCTTCCGCTGCTGCAGCTCGCCGCCGCACTTATCACACACGCCGTCCTTGCGGGGCGGGGTGAACTTCACATGATACGATGCCGCACAGGCTTTGCACGTGCGCCGGCCCGTCAGCCGCCCGATCAGCTCCTCGTCGGGAACGGTGATCGCGATGACCCCCGTCACGCCGCCCAGAGGAACGAGCGCCTTCTCGAGCTCGCCCGCCTGTCCGACCGTCCGGGGGAAGCCGTCAAGGATGAACCCCTTCGCGCAGTCCGGCTCGGCGATCCGCTTCAACAGAACCGAAATCACCAGATCGTCGGGAACCAGGCCGCCCGAAGTGACGAACGACTGGACCTTCTTCCCGAGTTCGGAGCCGCTCGCGATGGCTGCCCGGAGCATGTCGCCGGTGGACACCTGCGGCACCCCGTAGGTGTCCACCATCATGTTCGCCTGCGTCCCCTTCCCGGCCCCCGGAGGGCCCAGGAATATCAGGTTCAGACGGCCGCTCACCGCAGACCCCGCTTCTTCATGAAGCCTTCATAATGCCGGGTCACGAGGTGCGACTCGAGCTGACGCATCGTGTCCATCGCCACGCCGACCACGATCAGAAGTGCCGTTCCACCGAAGTAGAACTGGACGTTCAAGAACTTGATCATCAGGTTCGGGATCACGGCGATGATCGCGAGGAAGATACCACCGGCGAGCGTGATGCGCGACAGGGTCTTCTCGAGATAATCGACGGTCGGCCGGCCGGCCCGGATGCCGGGAATGAAGCCGCCGTACTTCTTCATGTTGTCCGACAGATCCTGGACGTTGAAAGTGATGGCGGTGTAGAAATACGTGAAGAAGAGGATCAACAGGGAGTAGATCACGAGATAGCTGTAGCTATTGTAGTTGAAGATATTCAACAGCCAGAAGACGATCGGGTTCTTCACGATCTCCTGCATCGAGTCGAGGCTCTGGACCCAGTTCGCGATCATCGAGGGGAAGAGCAGGATCGAGCTGGCGAAGATGACGGGAATGACGCCGGCCTGGATCACGCGCAGCGGGATGAAGGTGTTCTGACCGCCGTAGACACGGCGACCGACGACACGCTTCGCATACTGCACCGGAATCTTGCGAACCCCGTCCTGCACCGTCACGATCGCCATGATGACGGCGACGATGATGGCGAGCAGGAAGATCATCTTCACGACGTCGTGAGCATTGCCCGAGAACAGAGCAAGCTGCTGGACGACGGCTTCGGGCAGCGAGGCGAGAATGCCGGCCGTGATCAGGATCGAGATCCCGTTCCCAATGCCGCGGCTGGTCATCTGTTCGCCGAGCCACATGATGAAGGCGGTACCGGCCGTCAGCGTCGTCACGGCCATGATCTTGAATCCGAAGCCGGGATTGGCGACGACCTGGTACCGCTCCAGCATGAAGCTGATGCCGAAAGCCTGGAGAGCGCCTATCAAGACCGTGCCATACCGCGTATACTGATTGATCAGCTTGCGGCCCTCTTCGCCCTCTTCTTTGGCAAGATGCTCGAGATACGGAATGACGTAGATCAGGAGCTGCATGATGATCGAGGCATTGATGTAGGGCGCGATGCCCAGGGCGAACACGGAGAACCGGCGAAGGGCACCGCCGGAGAACATGTTCAGGAAGCTCATCAGCTCAGATGTCGGAAGATTCTGAGTGAGCAGCTTCGCATCGATGCCGGGGGTCGGAATGTGGGTTCCGATGCGAAACACCACGATCATGCCGAGAGTGAAGAGGATGCGATTCCGGAGTTCCGGAATCTTCATCGAGTTTGATAGGCTTTGGAACACGTTCAGATCTCCTCAGCCTTGCCACCGGCCTTCTCGATCTTGGCCTTGGCGGATTGGGAGAACTGATGAGCCTGGACGGTGAGAGCCTTGGAGATCTCTCCGCGGGCGAGAATCTTCACGGGGGCCGCGAGATTCTTCACGAGACCCTTGTCGCACAGCAGC
>JAKQOH010000104.1 GCA_029565415.1 Candidatus Rifleibacteriota bacterium
TGCAGACCCATCTTCTGGACACGTTCGGCATGCCCTCGCACGACATCTCGGCCCTCGCTCGGAAAGTGCGGGCGTCTTTCAGGCGCCGGTTCTGGAATCCCGAAACGGAATCCCTGCATGACGTGATCGCTCACGACGGCACTCCCGATCGCTCGCTCCGGCCGATCCAGATTTTCGCCGTATTCCTGCCGTTCTCGGTTCTCGAACCGTCCGAGGAACGCAGCGTCGTGGACACCGTCTACCGGCATCTGTATACCTCTCACGGGTTGAGAAGCCTCGCTCCCTTCGAGCGTGCGTATGCTCCGAGATTCGGAGGAGACCGTCTCACCCGCGACAAGGCCTATCACCAGGGAACCGTGTGGGGCTATCTGATCGGGCCCTTCATCACGGCGTATCTCAAAGCACACAATGCATCGATGGAAGCCCAGCTGCGCGCTTCCCACATGATCGAGCCTTTCAAGCTCCACCTGGACCAGGAGGGTTGCGTCGGCAGCATTTCCGAAGTGTTCGACGCCGATCCCCCCCACACGGCCGCGGGCTGTTTTGCCCAGGCCTGGAGCGTCGCGGAACTTCTCCGCTGTTATGTCGAGGATATCAAGGGCCACCGGCCCACTCTCGGGGTTGCGAGTTGACGTTCGACCCCGGCCTTAGGTTTTCTCCGAGAGATGCCGATAATCAGTCAGACCGAAAGAAAAGCGGAAAACCAATGCGAGGTGGGTTCACGTCAGACACGATCGTTCATCGCCGTCCTGGAACGAACGGCTGGCAGAATTGGGGCCTCTTCTCACGCTTGGGATCAACATCGGAGTTGCTCTGGGCCTGGGAATAGCCTTTGGATTCGTGTTCGACCGGCACGCCGGAAGCGATCCGTGGGGCTTGTGCATCGGAGCCGTTTTTGGATTTGCAGCTGCGATCAGAAATGCGTGGCTGGTATTGCGAAGGAGCATGGATACACGTGGCCGATGAACAACCAGTTTCCCAGCAGCTGATCGTCCGTTTTCAGCGTATGGTCCATCTGCTTGGAATCGTACTCAGCGTCATCATCCTGACGATCGGGATGGTGGGCTGGAAGCAGCTCTGGTGGGGTACATTGATCGGCATGGGGCTCGGGCTCGGCAGTTTTCATATCCTGACCATCACCGTCGGCAGCATCCAGCCCGGTTCAAACCGGGTCGTGATGGCGAAGGGCGTGATGTATTCCATGTTCAAGATCATTGGCCTGTTTCTCATCATTTGGGTTCTGTACGGACTTGGGCTGAATCTGATTCAGGTTCTCGGAGGGCTTCTTTCGAGTCAGCTGGGAATCGTCGGAGCAGCTGCGGTCATCATGCTCGACTTGAAAAAGTCCGATTCGGGGACGACACATGCATGAATTAGAGAGCAAGATATTTTATCTTCTTTCCTTTATACCCCTCCCGCCCGGGGTCGTACTGCCCCTGCTCATCACGCTCGTCCTCAGCCTCGTTGCGATGATCGCAACGCGACGGATCGACCTTGTTCCCAGGCCGATTCAGAACCTGGCCGAGTGGATCTACGAGCAGCTCGAAGGCTTCGTCACGACGATCGTCGGCCCCGACTTGGCCGCCGAGTTCGTTCCTTTTTTTGCGACAGTTTTCATCTACCTCCTGAGCGAAAACCTGCTGGGCATCATCCCCGGCCTGAAATCTCCCACCAGCGTCTTCTCGAACTGTCTCGCGATGGCACTGGTGATCTTCTTCATGACGCAGTATCTGGGGTTCACGCGCCAGGGGCTGGGGTATCTCAAACATTTCTGGGGCGATGTCTGGTGGATGGGGCCGCTGATGTTCCCGATCCACGTGATCGGCGAGCTTGCACGGCCGATCAGCCTCACCCTCCGTCTGTTCGGAAACATCATGGGAGAGGACGTGGTCATTCTCGTTCTCACCATCTATCTTTTCCCGTTCCTGGTGCCGCTGCCGATGCTGTTCATGTCGATCTTCACCAGCACCATCCAGGCCATGGTTTTCACCATTCTGTCAGGGATCTATGTTTCCGGAGCCGTCCATCATGCCGAGGGGCACGCCGGAGACAGTGCCAAATCTCACGCAACACATCCAGTCAAGGAGATATAAGTATGGATTCACTTACGTTGCTCCGTATTGCCGAAGCCCTCAGCGCCGCCTTTGCCGTCAGCATCGGCTGCAGTGCCGCCGCGATCGCCCAAGGGATGGCCATCAAGCAGGCCTGCGACAGCATGGCCCGCCAGCCCGACCTAGCCGGCGAACTGCGCTTCACGATGATCATCGGCCTCGCCATGATCGAATCGCTCGCGATCTACTGCCTGCTCGTCGCCCTCATTCTCCTCTTCGTGCGCTGGTGATCGTTTCCGCGTTTCCCCGCAGGAAACCGAATCCCGGACGGAGGTTCCACATGTCTCGATTTCGACTGTCGTTGTGTCTGGTAATCGTGTTGATCTTCCTTGCCAGCCCCTTCCAGACGGGGTTGTCTGCCGCCGAGCTGGCTCCGACTTCGGCAATGACGGCTGAAACTGCGCATGGCGCTGGCCATGCAAAGGGGCATGGGGAGGAAGCAGGGCTGTTCGACATCGACCTGCGCATTCTCACATCGCAGGTGCTGAATTTCTTCATTCTCATGTTCGTCCTCAATCGCTTCCTGTTCACGCCCATCAGGGGCGTTCTCGAGGAGCGCCGCCAGCGTATCGGCGAATCGATGGACGCGGCCGAAGGCAAGAATCGCGAGGCCGCCGAGATCAAGGCGCAGTACGAGAAAAAACTTGCCGGGATAGAACAGGAAGCCTACCAGATCCGCCAGAAGGCGATCAGCGACGCTCAGGCTTCCCGTGACGAGATCCTGGCGGAAGCCAAGGCCAAAGCGGCCGGAGTCCTCGACAAGGCTCAGCACGATATTTCCATCGAACGGCAGAAATCGTGGGTTCAACTGCGCGAAGAAGTCGTACGCCTGACGATGGC